>CAMEQX010000055.1 GCA_945933905.1 uncultured Clostridia bacterium | reverse complement strand
CGGCAAAGTCCCCCTCAACTCCAAAGAGGAACAGCACGCCGAAAATATCCGCAAAATCCTTATGGCGATGAGCAAGGATATCCGCGTTATCATCATCAAGCTTGCCGACCGTCTCCACAATATGCGCACCCTCTACGCGCGCCCTCCCGAAAAACAGCGCAAAACCTCTCTTGAAACGATGAATTTCTACGCTCCTATCGCTCACCGTCTCGGTATGAGTGACGTTAAGGACGAACTGGAAACCATTGCCATAAAGTACCTCGACCCTTACGGCGCGCAGGAAGTTGAACGTTTGCTTGACTTGCACAAGGAACAGCGCGACACGTTCATCGAGAAAATCATCTCGCGTATCCGCGAACGCATCACCGATATCGACCCGCCGCCTGTTATTGAAGGGCGCGTCAAATCGGTTTACAGCATTTACAAGAAAATGTACGTCAAGAACAAGCCGTTTGATGAAATTTATGACATTTATGCCGTGAGAATTATCGTGCAGACGGTCATCGAGTGCTACAATGTTCTCGGCGTTATCCACGACCTGTTCAACCCGCTTCCCTATCGTTTCAAGGACTATATCGCAACCCCCAAGCCCAACCGCTATCAGTCGCTTCACACGACGGTTATCGGCAAAGAGGGAATTCCGTTTGAGGTGCAGATAAGAACCGTTGAAATGCACAACACCGCTCAGTACGGTATCGCGGCGCACTGGAAGTACAAAGCGGGGCTCAAGGGGAATGTTGCGGGTGAAAAGCGCTTTGATTGGATAAGACAGCTTCTCGAGCGTCAGCAGGAAAGCGATGATGTTGAACAGATAACCGAGGCAATCAAGAATGATTTGTCTCAGGACGAGGTGTTTGTGTTCTCGCCGAAGGGTGATATTTTCACGCTTCCTCTGGGCGCAAATGTGATTGATTTCGCGTATGCCGTTCACTCAGAGGTCGGAAACAAAATGACGGGCGCAAAAGTCGGCGGGCGAATGGTGCCGTTTGATTATCAGGTCAAGACGGGCGATATTGTCGAGATTTTCACGAGTGGTTCGCAGAATTACGGTCCGAATCGAAACTGGATGAATATTGCCAAAACGACTGAAGCGAAGGCGAAAATTCGTTCGTGGTTCAAGCGCGAGCGCCGTGACGAGAACATCGAGCGCGGTAAAGAGGAGCTTGAGCGCGAGTTTAAGCGAAACTCAATCCCGCTTGACGAAGAAATTCTGAAAGAAGCGGCGCTGCGGGCGCACGTTGACTCGATTGACGATTTGTACGCGGCGGTTGGGTACGGCGGAGTTGCCACAACCAAAATTATCCAGAGAATTAAGGACAGTCAGGCTAGAGCGCAGGCGGCGGCGCCCGTGTTGATGACGAGCGAGGAAAATATCGAGCAAACCAACCAGCGCAGCCGCAAAAAAGGTGTTATTGTCGAAGGCGTGGACAACTGCCTGATAAAGTTCGCGCAGTGCTGCAATCCGCTGCCGGGGGACCCGATAATTGGCTTTGTGACGCGGGGATTTGGTGTTTCGATACACAAGCAGGATTGTGTGAATGTGTTGAACAATATGGACAGTGAGGAGAACCGCGAACGGTGGATAAAGGCGACGTGGGCGGGGGCGGACGACGCTTCTTACCGCGCGACGATTGACATTATTGCGGAGCAGACGTCGTCGGTTATTGCGGACATTACGGCGGCGATTGCGGCAAACCATATTCCGATGCACGAGATGAATATGCACCGCCTCAAAAACGGCAACACCAACCTTGTTATAACTATCGAGATTGCGGGCGTGGAGCAGCTTGGGAATGTGATGATGAGGCTGAGGAAGATACCGGGGGTTATCTCGGCGGACAGGACGGGAAAACAATAAAATACAAAAACCCGAGAAGCAAAACTCCTCGGGTTTCCTTATTTTACCTTCCGCTTCTTGATAACCTTCTGCCGCGAGAACTCCTCGCGCTCCTTCTCCTCAAGCGCGTTTGAGATAAACCGCACCTGCTGCTCAAATTTCGGTATCATTATATTCTTCAGCGCATTCCTTCGCTTCTGCGTCTTCTTAATCGCAACAGCCAGCCTGTAAACACTGTTCTCCAGCTCCGCCAGCCGCACCGTCAGTTCCTTCACCTTGTTAAAACAAATATACGCCTTGTCAAACTCCGACCCCGTCTCAATCATCGGATAACTCGGCTCCTCGGGCGGCGCAATCTTCGCCTTCACCTTCGGCAGCTCCACTCCCATAACCGACCGCGACGATAACTCAACCGTCGTTTCCACGGGAATACAATCCGCCGCCGTCGCCACAACGCCAAGCGTTATGTTCGCGTTCATAAGCGCCGCGTATGCCTCGGAAAAAGTCCCGTCGATGACCGAGCGCAGCGCCCTCGCTTCGTCCGTCAGCGCCACCATCTCCCGCACTAATATGCTCCGCTTCCTGTCCATCAGCTCATAGCCTAACATCGCCTGATTGAGCGACCGCTTCACCTTAATCAAATTGCCTTTCGTTGGGAAAATTTGCTCCGCCATCGTTTCACCTTCTTTCGCTCACCGTCAAATCACTTGAACTTCAGCGCTCTCTCGGGATTATACTTCTCATCAAGCAGCTTTTCATCAATTCTGTCAAGCTCGTTCCTCGGCAGCGTGCAAAGCAAGTCCCAGCCCAAATCCAGCGTTTCATCAAGCGTTCTGTTCTCGTCAAAGCCTTGATTGAGGAAATTCTCCTCAAACAGCTTTCCAAATTTCATATAAGCGCGGTCTGCCTCGGAAAGCTCGTCCTCGCCGATAACCGAAGCCAAGCTCCGCGCGTCCTGAACTCTCGCATACGCCGCGAAAAGCTGATTTGAAACGGCAGAGTGGTCCGCGCGCGTAAAGCCCTCGCCGATGCCGTCTTTCATCAATCTCGACAGCGACAGCAAAACCGACACACCTGGGTAAATTCCCTTGCGGTCAAGCTCTCGGTCAAAAACAATCTGCCCCTCGGTAATGTACGCCGTGAGGTCGGGTATCGGGTGGGTGATGTCGTCATTCGGCATCGTTAAAATCGGAATTTGCGTAACCGAGCCGCTGCTCCCCTTGACAATTCCCGCGCGCTCATAAATCGCCGCGAGATTTGAGTACAGATAGCCCGGATAGCCCTTTCTGCCGGGAATTTCGCCCTTCGATGACGAGAACTCGCGCAATGCCTCGCAGTAAGACGTCATATCGGTCATAATAACCAGAATGTGCATATTTTTCTCGAACGCGAGATACTCGGCGGCAGTCAGCGCGCAAAGCGGCGTGAGCAGGCGCTCGATAATCGGGTCGCTTGAGAGATTGAGGAACATACAAACGCGCTCGATTGCACCCGTGTCCTCGAAAGAGCGGCGGAAATAGTCCGCAACGTCGTTCTGAACGCCCATTGCCGCGAAAACCACGCCGAAATCCTTCGCGCCCTCGCCGGTGATTTTCGCTTGCTTTACGATTTGCACGGCAAGCTTGTTGTGGAGCATACCCGAGCCCGAGAAAATCGGCAGCTTTTGCCCGCGGATAAGCGTCATCAGCGCGTCTATCGAGCTTACTCCCGTGTGAATATAATTCTGAGGATAGTCGCGGGAATAGGGGTTGAGCGCGCGCCCGTTAACATCGCCCATCTTCTCGGGGAACACGTCTCCGAGGTTATCGATAGGCTTTCCCGCGCCGTTGAACACTCTTCCGAGTATCTCGGGCGAAAGCGGGATTTCAAGCGGTTTTCCCGAAAAAATCGTGCGTGTGTTCTTGAGAGAAATTCCGTTTGTTCCCTCAAAAACCTGCAAAATAACCTTTTCGCCTTCCATTTGAACAACGCGCCCTATTCTCTCCGAGCCGTCGTCAAGGCGAATTTTCGCAATCTCGTCATAAGCCGCGCCCTTCACGCCGTCCAGCGCGACAAGCGGGCCGTTTATATCAGTCAATCCAACATACTGTACACTCATCTTCAAACCCCCGCAACAAGCGCGTCAATCTTTTCGTTAATCTCCGAAATCAGCCCGTCAAACAGCTCGAGCTTGTTGTTCGGGATATCGTATTTCATCTTTGTCGCCTTCTCGAAAAGCCCCTGAGAGAAGATGTCCGAGAGCACAACACCCGCCTTCAGCGCGTCCAGCGACTTGTGGTAAAGCACCGAAATCGCCTTCATCATCAAGCGCTGCTTCGTGAGCGGGACGTAGGTGTCGTCGGGGTGATTTGCGTTTTGCTGCAAAAATCCCACGCGCACAACCCTCGCCGTTTCAATCGTCAGCTTTTGGTCATCGGGCAAAACGTCCGCGCCGATGAGCTTTACAATCTCCATCAGCTTGGCTTCTTCCTGTAAAATGTTGGAAATCTCTTGGCGCAGCGTCATATAATCGGGCGAAATCTCGTTGTAAAAATCAGCCAAATCCTCGACATACTCGGAATAGCTGCTGTTCCAGTCAATCGCGGGATAGTGACGCGCGTAGGCAAGCGACTTGTCCAGCGCCCAGAAACAGCGCACGAAACGCTTTGTGTTCTGCGTAACAGGCTCCGAGAAGTCCGAGCCCTGCGGCGAAACCGCGCCGATTATCGTCACCGAGCCCTCGGTGCCGTTCAAATTCTTGACATAGCCCGCGCGCTCATAAAACTCGGAAAGTCTTGACGGCAAGTACGCGGGGAAGCCTTCCTCGGCGGGCATTTCCTCAAGTCGTCCCGAAATTTCGCGCAGCGCCTCAGCCCAGCGCGACGTCGAATCCGCCATAATCGCGATGTGATAGCCCATATCGCGATAGTACTCCGCAAGCGTAATTCCCGTGTAAATAGACGCTTCACGCGCCGCCACGGGCATATTTGAGGTGTTCGCGATGAGGACGGTTCTGTCGGTGAGCGGGCGCTTAGACTTCGGGTCAATCAGCTCGCCGAATTCCTCCAAAACCTGCGTCATTTCGTGTCCGCGCTCGCCGCAGCCGATGTACACGATAATATCCGCGTCACACCACTTCGCGATTTGATGCTGCGTGACGGTTTTTCCCGTGCCGAAGCCGCCGGGGATTGCCGCCGCTCCCCCCTTTGCAACCGGCAAAGTCGTGTCGATAATGCGCTGTCCGGTGACAAGAGGCTTGGTTGAAGGCAGTCTTGAAGCGCACGGACGCGCCTTTTTGATAGCCCAGCGCTGAACCATCGTCAGCTCTTTTTCCTCGCCGCTTGCCGTTTTCACGCGGATAATCACGTCGTTCACGCGGTATTTTCCGTTCTCCGCCGCAAACGTAACCTCGCCGCTCATATCGGGCGGGAGCATACATTTATGCGTGATAAGCGGGGTTTCGGGCGTTGTGCAGTAAACGTCGCCGCCCGAGAGCCTGTCGCCCTTTTTCACCGTTACGGTAACGTCAAACTCGCGCTCCTCGTCCAGCGCAAAAAGGTGGCTTCCCTCGGCAACAAAAGCACCGTTGTCCTTCACCATATCGCGCAGCGGACGTTCAATTCCGTCAAAAATATTCGAGATTATGCCGGGACCCAAAGTCGCGCAGACAGGCGCACCCGTGCCGTAAATCGCTTCGCCGATTTTCAGCCCCGCCGTGTTCTCGTAAACCTGTATTGTCGTGAAATCATCAGCAACGCCGATAACCTCGCCGATAAGCCTGCGCTCGCCGACATACACCATCTCGAGCATCGAGAAATCCTTTGTGTTCGCCGCCTTTACGACAGGTCCGTTTATCGAAAAAATCGTGTTTTCCAAATCAAATCCCCCACATCAGATTTCCGCAGTCATAAGCTCGCGCTTTTCGGCAAACGCGGCGCGTTCGTCCTCAAACGCCTTGTCAAGCGAAAAATCGCAGAAAAGCCCGCGTTTTTCGTCAAGCGCGCAAATTCCCCCGAGAACAATCGTGCTGTCCGCGCGAACCTCGTGATTTGTAAGCGAGCAAACGCGCTCTACGTCCTTTTTCGCCGCGAGAATAACCACGTCCTTGCCGAGCGCTTTTTCCGCTTTTTCGATGCGTTTTTTGAGAAAATCCGCGTACTTTTCGCTCTCGGAAAACTCCCGCAAATCCTGCTCGATTTTGCCGAAAAATTCCTCGCAAAGCTCTTTTCTGTGAGCAAGAACGCCCTTGTTCACCTCGTAATCGCACCGCGAGAGCTCTTTCCTGAACCTCGCTTCCATACTGCTTCGCTCGGTTTTAAGCGCCGCCAATGCCTCGCGAGACTCGTTTTCCTCGCGAATTCGTTCGGCAGCCGAGCGCTGTTCGCGGATTTTCGCGGTGAGCTCCTCGATTTCGCGGTCGGCTTGGTGGTTGACCGCGTTTCTGAAAATCGTCATTTTGGACGCGTTTAGTGAATTCAAATCCATAAAAATCCCTTTCAATCAGAGCTTTATGCCGATTGCTTCCTCAACGTATCTGCCGATTGCCTCGGTTACGCCGCCCGAGCCGTGTCGGTCGGGAATTTCGATAACAAGCGGTCTGCGATAATTGAGCTTGATGTCTTTAACCCGCTCCGCGCAAAAAGAGGCGGTTTTCTGCGTCATCAGCACAACGGCGATATTTTCATCGGAAACCGCTTTGTTGAGCGCTTCGCTTGCCTCGGCGGCAGTTTGCGCGACAACCCCCTCAATCCCCGCAATCCTCATTCCGAGCTGCGTGTCGGTGTTGTCGCTTATCAGGAAAAATTTCATAGTTCACCCATCAACCAAAGAGTATCAGAATTGAAATCAGCAAGCCGTAAATCGCAACGCCCTCGCCGAGAGCCACGAAAATCAGCGCCTTTGAGAAGGACTTTTCGTTCTCGGAAATCGCGCCGATAGCCGCAGGCGCACCCGCTCCAACGGCAATTCCCGCTGCAATAGAGCCAAGTCCCGTTGCAAGCGCAGCCGCGAGATATTTCAAGCCGTCCGAGCCCGCCTGAGCTGCATTTGCCGCAGTTTCAGCCGTTTCAGCCGCAAAAGCACCCGTGAGCGGGAGAATTGTCATCGTAAGCATTACCCCGAAAAACGCCGCTATGTTCGTCACAACCGCGCGCTTCGGGTGAACCGTCTTTCCCGAACGCTTTCTGAGAATTGCCGTGATAATCGGCAGCATAATGAGCGCAACCGCGATAAGCGGCAAAATAATGATAAGTGCAATATCCATTTTCTTTTCCTCCAAAATCAATTTCTTTTCATCAAAAATGTGACTTTATTTCCAGCGGTGAAAATTCGCTTCCGCCGCCGTCATAGAACCGTGAAAATACCTCGTAAAACTCAAGTCGAAGAACCTGAATTCCCGAGAGCAAGCCCTCGATGCCTATTACAACAATGTTGCCGATGATGTAGGTAATAACCATTCCCACCGTAACCGGCGCTCCCTCAACGGATGTTCCCGCAAGCTGCGAAATTACCAGCATAAAGCCCGCGTGAGAGAGGACAAAGCCGCCTATTCTCAAAAAGCTCATCGTGTTCGACAAGAAGCTCAAAGCGCCCTCGAAAATACCGATAAAGCTCTCTGCTATGCTGAATTTCTCGGCTTTTCTTCCCGTTACAAGAGCCGTGAGCGGCGTCTTGAAGAAAATCAGCAAAACCGGCAGCACAATCAGGCAAATCACATACGGCACGCTCATAATCGGCAGACTGTACATAAGCGAGCCCGCAAGCCCGATTACCAGAGAAGCGTAAAGCACAATTCCCGCCACGCCGTTTACGTCAAACAGCGCCTCGCCGAGCTTTTTCGCCTTGAAGTTCTTCACCGTGTTCAAAATCATCGAAATCAGTATCAGCACAATTCCCACAAACAGCGCGAAAATCAGGTCTGCGGTTGCCGCCTGAAAAACGCTTTCGGGGTGACGGGGAATGTTGAGATTTCCCATCATATCGCACACAACATACCAGATATTCTCGCGGTGGAAAATCG
>CAMEQX010000054.1 GCA_945933905.1 uncultured Clostridia bacterium | reverse complement strand
TTTAGATAAGCACGCGACCCACTTGCGCCTTGCATGCGGCTAGCAGTCCGGCCTCGTGGCATTTACAGCCGCATTGTAAGCCGAATTACCGTCAGTCTGTAAATAACCGGTGTAGTTTCCAAACACCTCTTCGACCACTTTTGCCGAGTGCGTCGGGCAGTAATGAAACAAGAACATTTTGTGCTCGAAAGCCTCCCCCTAGCAAAACACCCAACACCTCGATTGCCGTCATGCTTCAGAACTCGCAGAACAGTTTTATCGGTGTGGATAATAGCTTCTTCCAGGAGTTCGTCCACCATATGTTCCCATATCAGTTTAATCCACAAGGAACTGCGAATTATCCAGTTTACAAGCGTTTTTCAATTAAGCTCAATCCTAATTTTCCTATCTGTAAAGCGGTGTGCCTAGCTGATATTTAGCTGAATGACGTAGGCAATTTCTACCGCACTCGCCATACTTTTCTTGATGACAGGAACGAGCAAATTTGGCTTTACAATGTAAGGTTTCAAGATTGTCATCCTCGCACAATTTGTACTTATATTTCTTCTGGAAACAGTCGATTAAGGAAATCTGTGCGGGGATAATATTCAGCTTGCTTCAGACAAATTCTTCACCGCATTCCAGGCATTTTTTCATCAAGGTCAATGACAACCTTTTTTGCGCTCAACACTCTCGGGAAGCTCCTAACGGTAAAGCCTTTTTCTTTTCGTGTAGGACTTACCGTTGGCTCGGCAGAGCTCGCTGAGCACTCTTGCTCGTCTTCGTAAAACAGTGAAAGTTGTTCAGTTGTTCGCTTGACTTTCCAAACATTGCTTTTCTGTTACTAACAAGCATTTCGTTGAGATTATAGGGCATTTTCTTCTTATTGACGGTAGTTTTATACTAATATTTTAGCCTGTAATTCAGCGTTTTCTGCTTGCAATTTTTGAATAAATGAGAGTGCTTCCTCAAGATTTTTCGGCAAATTATCTGTAATTTGAAGCATGTCTTTCCACGTTTTTCTAGTCTCTATTATACCGGTAAAACAGCATTATTTCCAGCTTTTGACATTTTCAAAAAAAGAGCCGCTGCAATCGCAACGGCTCTTAACCTTATAAAATATTATAAAATTGTTTCAAATCGGCTCGATATAGAATAATTGAGGTCAAAGTGCGGTCAAAAGTTCACACAATGCACGACAAACGGCTTTACAATGCGGTTTGTTAAGGGTTTCAATTTACTCCCACTCTCCAAACGAAAGACAAAACTAAACAATTTTGTTTAGACAGCTTGACGCAATTTGATTTAAATTGATAGGTATTATCCAAAGTCTATAAGATATACGGACTTATGCTATCAAATTTCTATCGGGGGTTTGCTATCACAGCTCAAATGGTTTGAGTCGGATTATGTCTGCTGTTGTGCCATAGTACAGGTTATTCAATAATCAAATGGTATCTTTTGATAACGACTGTGCAAATGATTTGCCTTCATTAAGAAGCTTTCTATGCGTTAATTTATTGCTTCCCTCAATTTTTTCGCATTTGAACCATCTCTTTTCACGTTTAAAAATACCATTAACTTGATTTTCTGTAGCTGATTCTCCAAAAATATCTGTCATAAGGCAAATTACATCTGCAGTTGTAAACCATTCGCCCTTACCTTCATTAGTGATGATATATAGGATTAGTAGCATCTTTTCTTTGAAGTCCTTAAGCGATTTAATCTCCGGATACTTACTTAAGTTTAAATCATCACAGTTTATTGCTAAATACTCAGATTCTGCCTTTTGACGTTGCTTTCTAGGCTTAAACGCTGGCTTTTTTTCTTTTGAATCTATCGGATGCATATTTTCGACAAATTCTTCACCTTCAGCAGTAAGGACATACATTTTAGGATTTGAGCCTTTTGCAGTAACATCTTCCATTATTAGTCCTTTTTTGACTAATTCGCTCAATGACATACTCAGATTATTTGGCAAAGGTTTTTTTGCTTCTGAATACAAGTCTTTAAGAGTAGCAGAAGAAAACGATGAAACATTATTTCTCTTTTCATTATAATATACGGCACATAGAATAAAATCGTAGTGCGCATCTGCTCCTTTTGATTTAGCGAAAGAAACAAGACCTATTCTTGAAAAATCTACTGTTGGGTTTGTCGCAGTCAATTCAGGTAAAGCATCTTCTGTTGTAATAACAGCAGTCTGTTGTGACTCTTGAATCTCTATTCGTTGTGTATCTTGCATTGTAACCACTGCACCACGTGTTCGAACAAGTGCGTCTATTGCTGCAGGAAGGATTGTATTGTTGAAAAAACTTCGTTCTCTTTCAATAACTTCGGCAGAGCCTTCAGCCTCAAATTCGATTTCTCCGATCTTAAATCTTACACGGTTTTCCATAACTTTTTCCTCCAATCATATTAATCCAGCTTTTGTGTAAAGTTCTTCGAGCATAACTCGATAGTTTATTTTGATATCATCGATATCTTTTTTTCCTGCTGTGTATGTAATGCTGTGCGCAGAAAAATTTCCAATCATACGGAAGGTATCAAACTCCTTCTTTATTCTTGATAGCTTCAAAGTTTTATTATTTTTGGCATTATTAACAATACTCTCAAGCATTAAATAGCCATTTCCAGAAGCATCTTTTATTTCATCATCTATATCTAAAGCTTGGTAAGATAATACTAATACTACCTCAAATAATCTTCGCATTAAAACAGCTGCTGCATCAAAACAGTTATTCGCATAGGAGTGGTTGATTTGTTTAATCAGTCGGTCTAAATAATTACGTTTGCCACAAAACTTGTTTTCATCGAGTAATTCGCTTTCGGATACAATGATTTCGTTGTTTTCCCAAAGATCAGAATACTGATTCTCAAATTCTTGAAATCTCATTGGAATGAATTCAAGTGATGTCTTCATTCCCTTTGGCGTTCTCATAAGTTTCTTATCAATCAAATTCTTTTTTACTCTGCTACAATTTATCTGACTAAAGCCTGTATCAGAAAACAACTCTTGTATGCCTTTCATATCAAAATACTGCTCGTTAGTGTTCTTTTCATGAAAATAACACAAAAGAGCCGCTTGAATGGTTTGACTTTGTTTGTCTAAATCAGTTGCATTTTTGAAATCAAGAATTTTCATACCTTACCTCACGATATGGAGTTCGTATACGTAATCACCTTATAGTTTCTAAACCCCAGTATATAAACAGCTAAAGCCACAACGAGATTTTCGTTATCACTATTCTGCTCTTAAGTTCATTAACAGTTTTCTGTATTATTGAAAGAAAGACCATACAATTCAAATAGAAAGCGTCTTCCAGTACTGTTACGATAGTATAGAACCGATCAAGGCTCCATTTGCATAATATCAAATGCTATCAAAACCATAACAGGCTTTTTGTACATTTTATCACATATTATAACAAAAATCAAGTGGTAAAAAGCTTATTCAATAGGATTTGATAAAGAATCCTTTAAAATTTTATTGTATAACCAAGTTAAATAAATTATCTCTCTGCAATCCACATCGAGTAGTATTTACTAAACTGCGTTTAATCCAAGATTGCAAGATACGATTGAGTATGCTTTTGATATAAATTTGCATTTATATGTAACTTATTGTGTGTAGACTTTTTGTGTTCATTGGAGTAGAATATTATCATAGGGAGGGAGATTATGGATATTGTTAAGGTTTTTGGTACAAACGTTCGCAGATATCGCAATGAGAAAGGTATTTCACAAGAAAAACTCGCCGCGTTAAGCGGTCTGCACAGAACTTATATCAGTGATATTGAGCGGTTTCAGCGGAGCATTTCTTTGGAGAACATTCAGCGGATTGCTGATGCATTGGATATCGATACTTTTAAATTGTTTGTAGAGGATTGATTATGACTAAAACGGAGTTATTTTTAAAATTGGCTAAACCTGATGAGAATGGTGTAAGCCGTTGGGTTAGTGTTTCTGAATTTGTTGGTGAATTTTCCGAATTAAAATTTGGAAACGGTGCTTCCTGGGCAAGAAAGGAATCCACTCTTGCAAAGCAGTACATAGTAGAGTTCGACAAATCTATTACGCCAGGTAATGGAATTGACCGTATACGAGTAAATGGATTTAACAACGGTGAGTATTCTCAACATATCCGTCAGGATATAAAAAAGACGATATGCTCCCAGCGGTGCGTTGTTTTGGGAACATCAAATCCTGAATGTGACCACAAAAATGGTCGCAAAAACGAGGACAGGGTAATGAAAAACGAGGAACAGAAACTCTCGGATTTTCAACCGTTAAGCAAGGCGGCTAACGACGCTAAACGGCAATTTTGCAAGGAGTGTAAGCAGACAGGCATTCGTTATGACGCAAAATTGCTCGGATACCCTATGTCGTATTATAAGGGTGACGCTTACCACAACGGGAACGAGGACGGCTGCGAGGGTTGCTATTGGTATGATCCTCTGGAGTTTAAGAAGCATTTGCAGGAGAAGAAATAATGACACATGTTTTTATTGTTGATAATATCACTTTTAAGTATCATTTGGAGTATATGTTTGCAGGTACAGGGGCAAAAGATAAACAGGCAATTTTTTTAACAAACCCTAACGTTCCTAATGATAAAGAATCATTCCCACCCGTTACAGAAAGGAATTTGGTTGCAATGATTGCGGACATTTCCCGCGTCAAAGTTGGAGACAAAATTATTTTTTATTTGCAGGCAACTTCTGAAAGGGCGGGGATGTTCTTTGGTGTTTTTAAAGCTATCTCAAATCCATTTTTTGATGAAAATGATGACAAAAATTACTTGAAAAGCGATTTGAAAAAGGGATTGAGCTTTAGGGTATTAATCGCTCCTGACCAAGTGTTTAAATTTGGAGTTACCGAACGCGAACTATTAGATAACATCGCAGATAAAAAATATCCGTATCAGCTTTGCTGGAGCTTGATATACAGAAAGCTTAAAGGAAATCGCGGCTGTACTATGATTACGGATTATGAATACGATGAATTGTACAATAAGTTATCAGTGCTAAATTCGGGCATAACTCTAAACTTTAACAATTATACTTACGATTTAAAACAAAATGCTATTGTTGAGGCAAACTCGACCAAACAATATATGGGGCGAAAAAATACAATAGATATTGAGCCACGCATGATATATAAAGCACAACGACGCGGCATTGCGTTTGAAACACATTTGCAGGCTTATGTTGTTCGGCAAATCGTTGAAAAAAACGCGAGTCTTTTAGGAAAGTTAGGAATTAACCCGAACCTGGACTTTTGGATTGGGAATGAGGTATCCTGCGGAGTTGGAATGCAGAGAATAGATGTTATGATTATTCAAGAGGTTGGCAACAACGCGATTAATATTATCCCCATTGAATTAAAGGACGAAAAGCCAACCGAGAAGATTTTTAATCAGATAAATCTATATGTAGATTGGATTCTTCAATATGTAAAGCCCAATTATGATGACCGACAAAAGACAGTTCAAATCAATCCTTTCATAATAGCTTCAGAAACAACAAACAGTATGATTGTAAACAAAATAACAAGTGACGATATTGGTTACATTTCTATTGAATTATCAAATAACCAATTTGAGTTTAATAAACTAAATTAAACAAACGAAAGCCGTGGCACTCACCACGGCTTTTTAAACACAAAAATATACTCATGCTTGAAAATATAGAAATCCGACGCAAGCGCGCGGTATCGCCAAATGCCTTGTTTATTGGCTTTGCCCTTGGTTTCGTCAAAATTCTTGACAAGTATTGCTTTAAGAATAAAGCCGCGCTCCATAAAGAGATTCATACAGTAAAAACCAAGAGGTACAATCTGACTGTTTGCGTATTTGTCGCCAATTACTACTGCACAATAGCGGTTTTTGTCCAGCACCTTTGTGGTGTTGTCGATGACCTCACCGAAAGATTTTAAGAAATCATCTAAAGTAGCGGTGTTTGATAAATCCTCGGGATTATCGGAGAATTTAAGTATGTCCCAATACGGAGGGTGCATTATCACAAACTGAACCTTTTCAATTCCTACGGTATGCAAAAGTTCTTCGATATGAACCGTTCGGCTGTTGGCAATAAACGGCTTTGCTTGGCAAAAATCGTTTCTTTCGCTTGCAATGCGTTTTGCCGCTTCTTGCGCAACAATTTCTTGAAGCTCGATGCCGATAGAGTTCCGTCCCATTCGTTGTGCTTCAATAAGAGAAGTTCCGCTGCCCATGAACGGGTCTAAAATCCAATCACCCTTTTTCGTGTAGCGAGTAAATAGCTGATGCGGAATTTGCGGGACAAAGTTTCCGTGATAATCGCCGCTGTGCGCTCCCGAATTGTCGCGCTTGTCGATAATCCAAAGCGAATCTGTAAATATATCAGAATAGTCCTTCCAATGGCTCATATCAATATCGTTATATTTTGACACGAATTACTCCTTTATCAAGCAGTGAATGTATTCGGTAGTGGTGTCCGCGGCAATTTGTCTGTTTTCGTCCTTGTCTGCTTTGAAACGGCGATAATCCTTTGTGTAGCAGGTGTATTTGCCGTACTTTGACATAATAGCCTTTATAGTGTCAAGGCTCATCAAGCCCTCGTTGTTGTAGCTCAAGAATATGTATTTGAAATCAGCGTGAGAAATCAAGTCGTCAAACGTCTTGTCTACAGTCCTTTTTGAGCAGAACAAGCTCTTTTGGCTTGAATAATCACGCAAACCGGTTTTTCCGTTCAAGATAGGATTATCATATCTTGCTATGGTTTCAAGAACGTGATAGTTCGTGCAGTATTGACGAGCGTTATACGGCGGGTCAAGGTAAAGAATATCGCCCGAAACCCGTCTTATTAGTGCGTTGATATCCTCGTTATAAACCTTGCCTTTGCTTCCCGATATGACAGGAAGGAGCTCGAGTTTAAATTCCTTTTGGGCTGATTTTTTGATATGCTTAAGAAACGCACCGTAAACCGAAGCGGTGTTTGCGTACTTGTCGATTGAGTTTACAAGGCTTGCAAGAAAATAAAAGTAAACGGAATCGTCAATTTCACCTTCATTGTGCATTCTTTCAAGCGCGATTCGGACAGCATCGCACTTTTGCCCATTACTGTCCGTAAAGTAGTTTCGCTCACTGTTTGACCCCTGGCAATAGTTGTTGTAAACAAAGCCTTCGGTGCCGGTTAATGAATTCAGCTCGTTGAGCGGAGAATCATCGAGTGTCGGAACATTTTCAATTAAATGCTTATTCAGCACATAGCTGTAATACTGAATATCATTTGAGATAACCTGATATCCCATTTCCTTGTATGCCGCACCGACAACGCCTGTTCCGGCAAACAGGTCGGCGAAAGTGTGTCCCTCGCTGTTTGTATAGCCTGTGACATTGCCGACTGTATCTCGTAAAAACTCTAAAAGGGAGTATTTTGAGCCGATGTAGTTCATTTTATCACCTTGTCATTTTATAATTCAACTCTATTATATTATACAACATATCCAACCAAAAGTCAATAACTTGCTATCGATTGTAAAGTCATCCAGTAACCGTTTTGGGCAATGAAAATTCTGTTGTTGTGTTCGATTACCCCCTCGTCTATCCTAAAGGAAATGGAGAGCGTCTTGCCGTTTACCTCACTCATAGTAGGATACCTCCTTCTTTCGTTGCCGCCATTTACCTCTGCGGTGCGGCTATTTTTTGGCGTTTGATTTTTGGCTATTTTTTCGGCTTCAATCAATAAGGCTATACTCAATAGCCATATTGTTACGCCCAGCTGCGCTTTGCTTCACAATAGGGCATTGAGTTAGGGGATAATCCCCTAAAGCCCCTTTTCGCTTGACCCCACGGTCAGCGACTTAAACTCCGAAACTCCAAAATGG
>CAMEQX010000053.1 GCA_945933905.1 uncultured Clostridia bacterium | reverse complement strand
CCTTTATTATAGCACATTTTTTCGCGGTTGTCAAGGGTTTTCGGAAATTATTTTTTGGCAAAATGAAAAGCCCGAACGCGCGGGGCGGTCGGGCTTAGGGTTTTAGCCGTTGATGGCTTTGTACAAATCATTGTATGTAGAGGGGAAATATGTTTTTCCTTTGTAGGTTATTTTTGCGGTGCAGTAGTCAAACACATCTCCTGCTATTCTTTTCACGCTATCCGAGATTGTTACGCTTGTAAGTCCGGTGCAGCCTCTAAACGCCACATCTCCTATTACTGTAACGCTGTTCGGGATTGTTACGCTTGTAAGCCCGGTGCAGCCTTCAAACGCCGCTATCCATATTCTTGTAACGCTGTTCGGGATTGTTACGCTTGTAAGTCCCATGCAGCCTATAAACGCATAATCTTCTATTACTGTAACGCTGTTCGGAATTGTTATGCTTGTAAGTCCGGTGCAGCCTGCAAACGCACTACTTCCTATTTCTGTAACGCTGTTCGGAATTGTTATGCTTGTAAGTCCGCTGCAACTGGAAAACGCTCTACTTCCTATTTCTGTAACGCTGTTCGGAATTGTTATGTTCGTAAGTCCGGCGCAATATTCAAACGCATGCCCTTCTATTGATGTAACGCCGTTCGGGATTGTTATACTTGTAAGTCCGCTGCAACTGGAAAACGCACTACCTCCTATTTCTGTAACGCTGTTCGGGATTGTTATGCTTGTAAGTCCTGTACAGACGCCAAACGCACTTTCTCCTATTTTTGTAACGCTGTTCGGGATTGTTACGCTTTTAAGTTTATAGCAACTATAAAATGCCTTTTTTCCTATTGTTGTAACGCCATCTGGAATTACTACGCTCGTTATCTTGCTATTTAGTCCTCCTATTTCCCTAACAACAATCCCATCGATTTTTGCAGGAATTTTTACATCGGTTGCGGTGCCGTTGTACTTTGTAATTCTAATTTCGTTGTTATCGGTGTATGCGTACTCAAAATCATCTGGCGAAGCCTCGGGAATTTCGACAGGCTTGGACGAGGAAGAACTCGACGAGCTTGTGGGCTTTGAGCTTGACGAGCTTGCAGGCTTTGAGCTTGACGAGCTTGCAGGCTTTGAGCTTGACGAGCTTGCCGGTTTAGAAGATGATGAACTCGAAGAGCTTACCGGCTTTGAAGAAGAGCTTGAGGATGAACTTGATGATGAACTTGCCGATGATGACGAACTTGATGACGAGCTTGTAGAAGAACTTGACGATGACGAGCTAGATGAGCTTGAAGTTGACGAGCTTTCGGTGCTGCTTGACTTTTCGGAGGTGCTCGATGAGCTTACAGAACTGCTCGGCGTTTCCGAGGGCGTCGAGGTTTTTGCGCCGTCATTGCACGCGGTTAATGTGGGGAGTATTGCCGCCGCAGAAACAGCGCTCAAAATTTTTCTGATTTTCATGCCTTTTTTCCTTTCCATAAATAAAAAAGTGCGCAGCCGAAGCCACGCACCGAAAAATGCAAAGCTCCGATTGCTGCGACACAACTTCCGTTAAACTCTAAAAAAGCATACGAAAAAGAGCTGCACTTTTACCTATAGTAAAAGCGTAGGCTTTTTTAGAATTATTCAGTTGTGTCGCAGTTTAATTATAGCACACTACCCATAGTTTGTCAAGATTTTCGCGAAAAAATGTCAACCTCCCCGCAAATTTTTATGGAATATCACCCCCGATTTCCGACAATAATACTTGTACAATCAAGTTGTCGGAGGTGGTTTTTTGTATTACAATAAGGTCGAAATCAGCGGCGTGAACACCGCAAAGCTCACGGTACTGAAAGAAAGCGAGAAAATGGAGCTGCTCAAACGCGTGAAGCAGGGCGATATGGCGGCACGCGAGGAGCTTATCCGCGGCAATCTGCGGCTCGTGCTCAGCGTTATACAGCGCTTCACAAACCGCGGTGAGAGCGCAGACGACCTCTTTCAAGTGGGCTGTATCGGGCTTATTAAGGCGATTGACAACTTTGATATAACGCAGCCCGTGCGCTTCAGCACCTACGCTGTACCTATGATTATGGGTGAACTTCGGCGGTATCTTCGCGATAATGCTCCCGTGCGCGTGAGCCGCTCTATGCGCGATATGGCGTATAAGGCTATGCAGGCAAAGGAAAAGCTTATCACCGAAAAAGGTCGTGAGCCGAAAATCGAGGAAATCGCGCAGGAGCTCGGTGTGCCGCGGCAGAACGTGGTAATCGCGCTCGAGGCGATAAGCGAGCCGATTTCGCTCTACGAGCCGGTTTTCTCGGAATCGGGAGATACGATTTATGTTCTCGACCAGCTCGGTGACCACAACGACGATATGAACTGGCTCAACGAAATCTCGCTGAAAGAGGCTATCGAACAGCTCGGAAACCGCGAGAAGCGTATCTTAAATCTGCGGTTTTTCCGTGGGAAAACGCAGGTTGAAGTGGCGAAGGAAATCGGGATAAGTCAAGCGCAGGTTTCTCGGCTTGAAAAGTGCGCGCTTAATAAAATAAAAAACCGGATATAAAAAATCCCCTTTCGCAAAGCGCGGAAGGGGTTTTCGATTACCATTTATTCAGGTGAATTCGCTCTTTTACATCAATGTCTTTCTGCTTGATAGCAGGCGCGTTTTCCTGCGGTTTTCCTATGCCGATGAAGCACGGCATAAAGTATTCGTTCGGGAAACCGAGCACTTTCTTCGCGTACTTATCCTCAATACCGAGAGGAATTCTCAGATTACAGCCGTAGCCCTCGGCGGTTGCCGCGAGAAAAAGGTTCTCGATACTGCACCAGATTGACGCGAAACCGTTCAAGTGCGAGATGCTTTCGGGGTGAAGAATGTCGGTTTTTTGCTTCAAAAGCGGGATTACCACAACCGACGCGTCCATCAGCATTTTGTGCTGCTTCGGAACAGCGTTTCGGTAAGCGCTCTGCTGTTCGCTGTCGTTCAAATTCCAGTCCTTAAGCAGCTGCTCCATATCTTCATCGGAAATGCCCTTCGGTATGATATCCAGCAGCTTTGCCACGGTTTCCTTGTCGCGAATAACGATAAAGTGCCAGTCGCGCATGTGGTCGTTTGTAGGAGCTTTCATAGCCGCCGCAATTATTCTCTCGACAACAGCCTGCGGTATCTCCTCGCTTACAAAATCACGGATTGTTCTTCTTTTGTCAACAGCCTCGTAAAACTCCATTTTGCACAACCTTTCTTTATTCCGCGCTCTTCCCCGCTTTCCCCAGCTTTTCAAACAACAGCGAAGCAATCACTCCGAGCAGCAGGAACACAAATCCGTAGCCTGTTTGCAGATTGAACCCGAAGCCGTCCGGCAAAATCGCGTAAACCGAGCCGATAACCAAGCCCATCAGCGCCGAATACACCATCAGTCTGTTCTTCGCGATGAGCATTGAAATCAGCTTCGCGCCGACCACAATTCCCACAACCGCGCCGATTGCAAACGGGATTATTACATAGAAATTGAACGTCGAAAGCGCGCCGATTATCGTTTCGTAAACACCCAGCAGCATCATCACAAACGAGCCCGAAATGCCCGGAATTATCATCGTCACCGCCGCAAGCGCCGCGCTTCCCACCATTTTTAACGAGAACACCAAGTCAAAGCCCTCGACCGTTTCCGCGGTAAGCGAGAAGATGTTCAGCTTTTCAAGCACAGCAAGCGCAATCACGAATGCCATTGCTATCACAAACGGCAAAATGCAAAGCGGCTTCGGCTTTTTTTCGGCGGTGCCGAGGCGATAAATCAGCGGAATTCCGCCAAGAATAAGCCCGATGAAGAACATATTTGTCTGCACGCCGAAACTCACGAACATCTGCGAGATTACCTTCGCGGATATCAGAATTCCCGCGCCCGCTCCCAGCGCAAACGTCAGCAAAAACGGGAAATTCTTGAAGATTTTCTTCACTCCCGAAATCGCGTCCGTCAGTCTGTCGAAAATCCCGAAAACCACCAGCATTGTGCCGCCGCTAACTCCGGGAATTACATTTGCCGTGCCGAAAATCAGCCCGCACAAAAAATACTTCAAATACTCAACTACTTTTTTCATTTTCGCTCCTCTTCCCCAACTTGTCTTATCTTATTCTTATGACACGTTTGATGAAATAATACACGATTGCTGGGAAAACTCCCGTCAGCAAGCTCGCAATCAGCGCGAGGAAATTTATCGGGAACAGCCCGAAGGACGTGTTCACAAACGGAATGTAGCACAGCAAAATCGGTGCGAGAACCGCCGCAGCTATGCCGATTTTTGCGAGATTTCCCGCGATTTTCAGCGTTCTGAACGGCGAATCGTCCGACTGACCGAGCACAGCAAACGCCGCTGTACAGCAGAAATATGTGAGCAGCGCGCAGCTTATTCCATTTGAGGTGTTCACGCTGTTAAGCCCGTAGGACGCCGCCGCGACAAGTCCCGAAAGTACGCCGACAAGCACGGATTTGCCGATAAAACGAAAGTTCAGCTTGCGCTCCGCGACAAATTCGGACGGCGGCATTCCGTACTCCATATCAGCTTTGCCCTCCGCGTAGCCAACCGCCAGCAGCGGCAAAATCAGCATTGTCACAAGCGCGATAATCGGCGGGTTCAGGATAACGCTTTCGCTCAAGAACAGGTTGAAAATCACCAGCACAATCATTCCGATGTACCCCGACAATATCAGCGAAACCGCGCGTTTGATGTTTCGGTGAATTTGACGAGCGCAGGAAATCGTCTGCGCAATCGCAAGGAAATTGTCGTCGTTCATCACGATATCCGCCGCCTCGCAAGCGCTTCCCACGCTATGCGCGGAAATCGTTATGCCGATATTCGCTTCGTCAAGCGCCTCTGCGTCGGTCGGGCGGGTTCCTGTCATCGCCACAACCTCGCCGTTTTTCTTGAAACGGTCGATTATATAAAGCTTCTGCTCGGGCGAAATTTTCGCGTAGATATTTGCGTTACAGTCAAACTCCGCGCCGTTTTGCCGAATTCTCTCAATTTCAGCGCCCGTGATAACCTCGTCCGTGGAAATTCCTATCATCTTGCCCGTTGAAACAGCAACGCTCGGGTTCTCCTCCGTAAGCATAACAACGCGCACGCCCGCTTTTCTGCAAGTCTTGACGGCGGTTGAAACCGAGTCGCGAAGCGGAGCGGAAAATGCCGCAAAACCGACAAAAATATAGCTGAAGCCTATGGTTTTGTCCAGCTCGCCCGAGCTCGCTTCCACGCAAGCAAAAGCAATCACCGTGCAGCCGCTTTCGTAATAATCCTGATAGCGTTTTTGCGCTGCCAAAAGCGCGTCTCCGCTCAGCCTGCACATCGGCAAAATCTGCTCGGGAGCGCCCTTTATGCAGTAAATTTTATCGCCGCCAACCTCCCACAAAGCGCCGCTTATCGTGTCGCCGCTGTCCGCGAGATTTTCGATGAACTTGTTTTCCGTATAGACATTCGAGATTTTCTCGTCAAAAAACGTTGCCTTAACCATCAGCGCGCGCTCAGCTGGGTCTGTCGTGTTCTGCCCGCAGGCAAGCGCGGCGACCTTATAAAGCAGCTCCTCGCTTCGTGCGTAAATCCCGCGCACCTCAAGCCGATTTTTTGAAATCGCGCCCTCTTTTTCCACGCACAGCACCGAAAGGCTGTTCAGCTTTTCGATATCGTCAAGCGATTTCACAACCGCGCCGCTCTTGATAAGCTCCGACGAGCCCTTTGTGTAATAATAGCGGATAATCGAGGAAATTCCCGTAGGAATAAAGCAAAGTCCCAGCGAAACCGCTCTGAATGCCGACAAAAGCATATCCTCTCCGCCGAGGAATTTGAAAAGAATTGAAACCAGCGTAATCAAAATCGCAACCAATGCGCAAAAAGGCACGCTTCTGCGAACGATTTTCTCAAAGCCCGTGTAATATGCGTGGCTGATACAGCTTTGTGTCAACGCCCGTTGCGCTCACGCGGCAAATCGCCACTCCCGAAAGCACCGTCGTTCCGCTATATACAAAGTTCTGCTTAAGCTCGCCTTTGGAAACCGTGCCCGTTTTCTTGGAAACAGGCTTGTTGTTCCCCGAAAGCACGCTTTCATCAACCGTCAAATCCCGCGCCTCAAGAATAGAAGCATCTGCGGGAACACGCTCCCCCGCTTGAACCACAATCGTATCCTCGGGGACTATGTATTCCTTTTCAATCAGCTTCAGCGCGCCGTTTCGTATAACCCGAAACTTAACCGTCGTGCTTTCCTTCAGCTCCGCAAGACGCTTGTCCGCGGATTTTCTGAAATAAAACTCAACCGCACAATAAGCCGCGTCAATCAGAATGGTGAAAATTCCCGCGCCGACGCCCATTCCGAAAAAGCACAAAACTCCCGCAATAAACATCAGCAAAACCGACGGCGACAGAAAAACATCCGCATAAGAAAACTTCTCCGCGCGCTTTGTGTTTTTGGAATAAATATTCAAGCCGTAGAGCTTGGTGTTCTTCTCTATTTCACTTTCGGTAAGCCCGAAATAATCTTCATTGAAATTAAAAAACTGAGCCATTTAAATTCCCTCATTTTAGTAATTAGGTACACACATTATATTATACATCTTTTTCGCGCTAAAATCAAGTATTTTTCGAGGAATTCTTGCAAAAAGAGAAGCTGCCGATTTCTCGACAGCTTTTGTTTTATCTCTCGTTTACCGCAATCCAGATTTCGCAGTAATAATTCGGATTATCGACATCATCGGACGGATAAACCTCAAGTTCAACGTTCCTACCGTACTCGTAGCGCGGGTTCTGCGGGAAGAACTCCGTGACGATTTTCTTATAGGTCTCCGAGAAAATCTCGGGCATTTTTCCTCTGCACTCAAACACCACAAAAGTGCTTTCGGGAACGTCAACAACCTCAAGTCCTTCATCGGTAATCGGTCTTCCGTCATACTCCACGCCTATTCCATAGGGGAACTTGTTCGCTTCCATATCAAACGAAAAGCACATTCCAAGCAGTCCCTTCAAGCGCGGCTCTTTGGGCAAATAGCTGCAAAGCTTTGCTATCGAGCCGTCAGCATTGCACTCGTCCCAGAAAGCCGAAATATCGGCGGTTGCAGTTGCGTTTTCAGGCTTTGTAACCTGCTTTTTCTTGCAGATAATCTGAAATCCCTTCATTTTTTCAATTCTGTAATCCATTGTTGTTCCTCCCGTCAAAGTCAATTTCACCGACAGCCGTGAGAATGATTTGACAACAGCTCCGCGCTTTGCCTCGCTCGGCGTTACCCCGTGAAAACGAGTAAATGCGCGCGTGAAGCTCTCGGGCGAGTCGTAGCCGTACTTCATCGCGATTTCGATTACCTTTTCATCTGTGTTCACGATATCGGACGCCGCAAGCGCAAGCCGCCTCATTCGGACATAATCCCCGAGCGTTATCCCGCAAAGAATGCTGAACACCCGCTGAAAGTGAAACGACGATGAATAAGCCTCGCGCGCAGCCGCTTCAAAGTCAATTTCATCCGTGAGGTGCTCCTCTATGTAGTCAATCGCCCGCTGTATCCCCGAAATCCATTCCATTCTCTTCCCTCCTGTCGTGACTTAATTATACCACAACAATGTTTCAAAATCCTGACATTTTTTGCTTTCCGATGTTAAGAAAAAGCACCTTGAAATCCAAAGTGCTTTGTAATCTTATCAAGTTCCGTTCCAAAGGAATTTTTCGAGATTTACGCGGTTGTCCACAACCTCAACGCCCTCTGCTTTGAGCAGCTCGGCTTGCTCGTTTATCCCGCCGAACGCAAACGCCTCAGAAAGCTCGCCGAAACGGTTTACCACGCGATAACAGCGTATGTTCTCGGGGTCGGGATTGACGTGGAGCGCGTACCCCACAACCCTCGCCCAGCGCGGATTTCCCGCAAGCATAGCAATCTGCCCATAGGTCGCGACTTTCCCGAACGGGATTTTCTTCACAACCTCGTAAATCCTTTCAAAGCTTGTCATTTCAGCGCGCCTTTTTCTCGGCTTTCACCTTTGCACGCTTTGCGTCACGCTCGATTAACGGCTCTGCTCCGTCAAGGCACTCTGCGGTAAACGTAACCTTTGGTATCGTCGGGT
>CAMEQX010000052.1 GCA_945933905.1 uncultured Clostridia bacterium | reverse complement strand
CCGCGTTGACGAGCGTCGCGCCACGGCAAACAACCGAATTTACCTCACGGAAAGCGGCGACAGATATTTCAAGGAAAATTCGTGGAACGGCGAAATTCTCGACGATTTCACGCTGAACGCCGAGGAAATCGCGCTGATTTCGCAGTCCGACGCGGTTTTCGTTCACTTTTGGGCGTCGTGTTTTCGGGAGATTGTCGAGCTGAAGAAAAAGTTCGGCTTTAAGCTTGCCGTTGACTTTGACGTTTACCGCGACTTTGCCGATATGGAGAAATTCGCCCCGTTCATCGACTTTTTTATGATAAGCGGCGAGGAGGATTTGCTGCATTATTTCCGCGAATTCTCCGAGAAATACGGCGGCTTGTTCAATATGTCGCTCGGCGAAAACGGAAGCGTGACTTATTTTAACGGCGAGGAATATCGCGTAAAAGCGAAGCCCGTAAGTCAAGTTGTCGATACAACCGGCTGCGGCGACAGCTATCACGCGGGCTTTGTGTGTTCATATCTGCTTTACGGCGACATCGAAAAGGCAATGACCGCGGGCTCCGAGCTCGCCGCAGAAACGCTCTCTCACTACGGCGGATTTTAGGCAAATTCAACATACTTTCGCTCAAATCATTGTAGATTTTTGGCAACGTTTTAAGGGAAAATTTTGAAAAAATGTAAAATGCGCTAAAGAAATCGGATTACTTGCCGATATATAATACGAGGGGAAATGTGCATTTTTGCAAATTTTTGAAAAGGAGGTCGGCACTATGGAAATAAAAGGCATTAACGGAATTGTATCCGCTTACAAAACAAACAAAACGAGCGCGCCAAAGAAACCGAGTGCCTCGGCTGCTGTTAAATCTAACACCGACAGAGTGGAGTTTGGCTTTGAGGCTGCTATCGCGAACGCAAAGGCTGCGATTGCCGCTGAGGTAAAGGCTGACGCTGCTCCCAAGGAGCTTGTCGAAGCGAGTGAAACCGCTGAAAAGGGCGTTGACGCCGCTACGCTTGCGAGCTACATTCTTTTGGGGTGAAATCTATGGATAACAGAACCGCGGACGCACTTATAAAGTGTTTGGAAATCGAGGTTGATTTTTACCGTGAGCTGACGATTTTCCTGATGAAAAAGCACACGAAAATCTTGGCTGACGATATAAATTGGCTCACGGACTCGCTCAACGACGAGCAGGCGTATATTATGAAAAGCCGTTCCCTTGAGGAAAAAAGGCTTGCGCTGTTCCGCGGTCTTGGGATTGACGATAAAAAGCTCACGGAGCTTGGCGAAGAAGCCCCCGAGGAGTATCGCCCGAAAATCAATATGCTCACGGGACAGCTTGCCGAGCTTGCTTCCAATATAACCGAGCTCAACGCGCAGACGACGGAGATTGTGAAGCGAAAGCTGGATAATCAAAAGGAATTCGTGAAGCGCGCGGGGATTTTGGAAAAGCCCGAGGTTTACGACAAAAACGCGGCGAAGGTTCAGGCGGGACAGTCGTCCGCACAGGTTATCAGACAGATATAAAGGGGAGGAAATATGCGTCCTACATATTTAGGCTTTGAGGTTCAGAAGAGAACGCTCCAGCTTGCGCAGAAAAACATCGATATTGTCGGAAACAATATCTCGAATATAAACACTCCGGGCTACACAAGACAGCGCGTTGACCTGTATTCCGAGTACGTTTCGGTGAATTCCAGCTTCCGCTGGGCAAGCCCTAACAGCAATCTCTCGATGCAGGGACAGGGCGTAAACGCTTACGGCGTGAGTCAAATCCGCGATATTTACATCGACAGAAGATACCGCGAAAACGTTGCCGTTGAAGCGGAGGCGGAAAAGAGCGTGGGAATTCTCTCGGATATCGAGGACGTTCTCGACAACTTTGAAACAGACGGCTTGCAGTATTTCACGCAGCAGTTTTTCAACTCGCTTCAGGACTATTCAATGGAAAAGCCCGACAGCAGCGAGGTTGCGACAATCGTTGTAAACACCGCGACAAACCTCTGCCGCTTGCTCAACGATTACGACAAGCAGCTTTGCGAGGTTGAGATGACCTACGTCAACGAGCTGAAGGACACGGTTTCTCACATCAACAACCTCACCGAGCAGATGAACGCGCTCAATCAGCGCATTGAAAAGGAAAAAACGCATTTCAACGAGGAGTACGGTCCAAACGAGCTTTATGACGAGCTGAATATGTACATCGACGAGCTTGCTACCTATGGAAACGTTGAAGTAACAGAGAATTCAAACGGCACCTATTCCGTGAAGATGGGCGGAGTGGAGCTGGTTGACGGCGAGAAATTCAAGACAAACCGCATCCTTATGGAGGACTATGACATTTATCATCAGGCAATCCTCTATTTCGAGAGCGGCGAGGACGTAAATCTCGCGTCGGGACAGCTCAAGGGCTATTACGATATGCTCAACGGAAACGGCGTTTACGCGACCGGACACCAAAACGGCTCCTACGGAATAGCGTATTTCAAGACCGCGATAGACGAGTTTGCGAGAACGCTTTCCGATGTTTTCAACAACGCAAACGGCGGCTTCGAGGACGAGTCGCGCAGAATGTTCAAGGCGGAGCCCGATGGCGCGCTTGTGACTGCGGGAAATATCCACGTTTCTGACGAGTGGCTGCAAAACCCCACGATGATAGGTCAGATAAGACGTCTCAACGAGGAAACGGGGCTTTATGAATACGGCTATGATGAAAAGAAGGACGAGATAACCGGCAAGGTTACGCTTCAGAACACAAACGTTATTTATCTTGTTTCGCAGCTTGAAAATTCTGCGATAAAGTTCGGAAATTCCCACGATTTTCAGGGCAGCTTCTATGAATACATTTCATTCATTTCAAACCGTCTTGGACAGACAATTCAGTATGAAACCAGCCGCTATGATACAGCGGAGGTTACGGTTGACGGGCTGCTTGACGCAAGGGACGATGTTTCCGCGCCTTCAATGGACGAGGAAGGCATAAATATGATGAACTACCAGAAATGGTACAGTGCGTCGTCAAGACTTGTGACAACGCTTGACGAGCTGCTTGACAAGCTGATAAACGGCACGGGAAGAGTCGGCTTGTGATAAACCGCGGAGGTAAAGGGAAATGAGAGTTACAAATTCGGTAATAATGAGAGGCTTCAACCGTGATTTAAACAGGGTTGGAAATCTCAAAAATCAGACGATGCACCGCATTACATCTACCCGAAAATTCAACAGAGCAAGCGAGGCGCCTCTTTCTGCGGCGAAGGCTCTCAACGTTAGAAAAAGCCTTTATTTTTCCGCGCAGTACAAAGAAAACCTGAAGGTTGCGGACAGCTTCTACACGGAGGCGGAAACGTCGCTTTTGCAGGTTTCGGAGAAGCTTGCTTCTGTTCGCGAAACGATAATTGCGGCTTGCAACACGACCAAGAGCATTGACGAATACAACATCTACGCGCAGCAGCTCGAGCGTCACGCGGAGGAGCTTTGCGCGGTGTTCAACACGGATACTGCGGGGCGCGCGATTTTCGGCGGTGAAAGCGACGATTCAATGCCGTTCACCATTGAAAAGGACGCCAACGGAAACGCCTCAACGGTGCTGTATCACGGAGTTCCGCTGAATGCTATGAGCGACCCCAAGTCGTTCCCGTACTCAAATGTGGTTTTGGGAGATATCGGACTTGGAATAAACGTAAATCAGGAAACTCAGGCTATTGACGAGCAGTCGGCGCTGCGCATTTCGTTCAACGGCTCGGAGGTTTCGGGCTGCGGCGCGGAGAGAGGCGTTGCGGATATTGACCTTTCGACAATCAAGGTTGGCAGAAAGTACTGCATAGACGTTTTCGCGGACAACGTGAAGAAAACTATTACGTTTGAAGGCAAGGCAACACAAGCCGACAATATCGCGGAAATTCAGGCTCAGCTTGACGAAGCGTTCAAGAAGAGCGATGAAATCCCGCTTATCGACAATCAGGGCGTGATTTCGCTGACGAACGGCGGTCTTGTCTGCGCTGTCAACAACAAGTACGCCGAAAGAACCCAGCAGCTCGGAATTGACAACGACTCGGGCTACACGAAAAAATACAAGCTTGACGTGGAAAAGCTGGTTCCCGGAAAGGAATATTCCGCCGAGGTGATAATCGGCGATGAAAAGAGAACGATTGTATTTGCGGCGGGCGACGACCTCGACCCCGACAAAGCGGACGAGGCTTCTCTGCACAATCTGCAAAACGCGCTCACCGAGGCTTTCAACGGCACGGATTACGAGCCGCACGTTTCGTTCACCGAAGCAAACAAGGGCGTTATCACTTGCGAGGGCGCAGCCGTCAAGGTCATCACCGACACCAAGACGACGATTGACAGCTCCTTCCTAGGCGACGGAAGCACAATTAACGCAGAAGGTCTCGAGGCGGGCAAGGAATACACGTTTGTCGTTACCGTGGGAAATGTGTCAAAGGAAGGCAAGTTTACCGCAACGGGCAATAAAACAAACGATGACACAAGCATTTCAGCTGCAATTTCGAGCGCAGTCGCTTCGATGGGACTTAACGCAACAGTTACAGACGGCAAAGTTACGCTTACCCAGCCCGCTGCTCCGACAATTACAAACAATACGGACAGCTTGTTTGACGCAAGCAGAAAACTTGTCGAAGCAAATATCGACAACAAGAGATACGAAATAAAAGTAAATGTTGGCGGAACGGAAAAGACAATCAAGTTCAACGGCGAAAAAGGCGATGCGGAAGCGACAATAAAGAGCCTCAACGCCGCTCTCAAGCGCGAGTTTATCGACACGAGCTTTGACGTGCAATATACAGCCGCCGACGGAATAAAGGCTTCCACAAAATCTCTCTCGATTTACTCGACTACAAAGTCCGATGAGGACGGCGCGGTTGACGAGAAGCCGATTGATATGGAGCAGATTTACTCCGCGAACTACATTCAGCTCACTCTTGACGCTGCAAAGGCGCTCAGAAACGGCGATATTGAGTACGCAAACGGCTGCATTGACAGAATTGTTTCGGCGAACGAAAAGCTGCTTGTTGAAATCGCAAATCTCGGCTGCAACGAGGATTTCATCAGCTTCAACATCGACCGCCTGACAACCCGCGAGTACAACAATCTCGAGCGTCAAAACGACCTTGAAAGCGCAAATCTCGAGGAAGAAACCACGCTTTTGAAAACATACTCGGCGCTGTACAACGCTTGCTTGCAGATGGCTTCGGAGGTTGTTCCGAACAGCATCTTTAACTATATGAAGTAACTTGGTAGATAAATGAGGAGGTGTTTCAGATGAATACAAACTTGCTGCAAATCACGACAATTCCTATTCAGATTGAAATTAAGGTAACAAACGCGAAGCTCGAGTTTGCCGAGGACAGACAGCCGAAGGTCAACATCACGACGAAAAACGGCGGTTATGTTATGCAGGCGGAGCCGATGAAGCTCAACATTGACACTTATGAAGCGAGAAAGAGCTTAGGTCCGGGACATATGACGGACGGCGATATCCTGAAACAAAAGGCTCAGGAGGGCTTTTCGATTGCATATCAGGGCACGGCGAAGGTTGTTCAGGACGGCGACGCTTTGGCACGCGGAATGACGCCCTCCGAAATCGCGATAAACAACGCGCGTGCGGGCGCAACGGTTGAAACGATAATGGAGTTCTTGCCCAAGGAAGGCGCAGACATCACCTTTGACGAGGGCAAGCTGAACATCGAGTATCAGATGGGCACTCAGGACTTCGACTGGAACCTCAAGCCCGATTTGCCTATGGAGTTTATCCCCGGCAACGTTGAGCTTATCGTCCGCGACAGACCGAGGGTTGAAATCGAGTACATCGGCGGTCCTATTTACGTTCCGCCAAGCTCAAACCCGAATTACGAACCTCCGTACATTCCACCGGTATTTGACCAGAAGGGTTGAAAAATATGAAGATTAACACAAGAGATTTCGGCGAAACCGAGATAGATGAAAGCACAATCATCAGTATTCCCAAAGGAATAATAGGCTTTGAGGACACGACAAAATACACGCTTTTAAGCCCGCTGGGAGACGGAGTTTTCCCGATGTGGCTTCAGTCGGTTGAGAGAACCGAGCCTTGCTTTGTGGTTTACGACCCGATGTTGATTTACCCCGATTATCGCTTTGAAATCACGGACGAGGAGCAGGCTTTGCTTCAGATTGACGAGAACACGCCTTACAGATGCCTGACGGTAGCGATTGTCCCCGATGATTACAAAAAGACGACGATAAATATGCGCTGTCCTATCGTAATCAACACGCGTGACAATATCGCGGCACAGGTTATTCTGGAGGATTACGAGTTCAAGTGTCCTGTTTATTCCGAGGAGGCATAATATGCTGGTAGTAACGCGAAAGACAGACGAGAGCATTGTTATTGCCGACAACATAGAAGTAACGGTACTGGAAATCTCGAAGGACAAGGTGAAAATCGGAATAAACGCTCCGAAGGAAGTAAAGATTTTCCGAAGCGAGCTCAAAACTGCGCAGCAGACAAACGAGCAGTCGGCTCACATCTCGGGAGCGGCTCTCGAGCAGCTTCTGAACAATCATAAAGGCAAGGAGGAGAAGTAATTATGGCAAGCGACCTTATGAGAATGTCGGGAATAAATTCCGGCTATGATACCGAAGCTATGATTGAGCAGATGATGTCGAGCTATCAGACGAAAATCGACAATCAGAACAAAAAACTCACAAAGCTCACTTGGCAGCAGGAGGCTTATCGCGACGTTACAGATAAGCTTACCAAGTTTAAAAACAAATATTTTGATATACTGAACAAGAAGAGCTATCTTATGAGCCCTTCCTCGTTCAGCAATTTCAAGACCTCGATAAGCGGGAAAACTCTGCTTGACAAGGCAAAGGGACTTGACGTCACCACAACGGCAAATTCCGTTGAGGGAAGCTATAAGGTAAAGCTCACTCAGCTTGCGACCGCGACAAAGGCGGCGGGCAAGTCGATTTCCCCCGAGAGTTTCAAGCTTGACCTTGCGAAAGCGGCGGAGAACTCGAATTTCACGGAAAACGAGGACGGAACAAGAACCTACTCCTTCAGCCTTGACGTAAAAGTCGGCGATATCACGAAGGCGGTTGAGTTCAAGGCGGAGAACATCGCGCTTGACGGCGAAGGAAACGTTGATATGACGGCTTTCACCGACACCGTGACCGCAAGCCTGAACACCGCTCTTGCAGACGCTTTCGGCAGAACCGGCAAGGATACCGACGGCGATGATGTTGTTGAGGATTATTTCCTTCAGGTAAAGGACGCGGGCGACGGAAAGCTTGATTTCGTTGTAAACGGAAACGCTTCGGTAAACATTGCGGAAAAAGAGGGCAGCTTCGGTTTGACGAAGATGTCGAAGTCGATTGCAATTTCCGCTCAGAGTGCGGTTACGGGCAAGAACACGATTGCTGTAAACGCAGGCGGCGTTGTGAAGAACGTTTCGTTTGACGGCGTTTCGGACACATATTTTGACAGCCGTGAGCTCAAGGGCAACGACGCTATTCTCAGCGAGTACAACAAGCTCAAAGAAGCGGCTTACCGCAAGGAAAACGGCCTTTCTTCGAGCGCGGCAATCGACCAGAAGAAGCTTGACGATTTCACCTACACCAGCGCGCAGGCTGCAAAGGACAAGAACACGGCGGCTCTTGAAAAGGCGCTCAACAGCACCTTCTCGGGCGACGGCGTTTCGTTCAGCATAAACAACGGCGCGGTTTCCGCGAAGAAAAACGGCGTTTCGGTTGAGTTTTCGATGACCTCGGTTGAGGGCGGAACGCTCGGTCTTGAAAAGGGCGCGGTTTCCAACAGATTCACCGCGAAAACCAAGCTCAAGGACGTTGGAATTGTCGGCAACAACATTGTTATGAACGGCACAACGGGCGAATACGAGAGAAAGTATTCGTTTGAGATAAACGGAAAGAAAATCGAGCTTGACGAGAGCGCGACCATCAGCAGCCTTATGGACGCCGTAAACAAGAGCGGCGCGGGCGTGACGATGACCTACTCCAACCTCACCAACAGCTTTGAGCTCACGTCCAACAATATGGGTTCTGCGGAAACAATCGAGTTCGGCAAGAAC
>CAMEQX010000051.1 GCA_945933905.1 uncultured Clostridia bacterium | reverse complement strand
AAAAACCGCGCCGTAAGCCATCATACACAAGCTTCCCGTGTCGGTGAGGAAATTCAGACTGTTCCCGCTTGTGTTTCCGTGTTCCGTTTCAGCGGTGTAAACTGCCGTGTTGCTTTCGCGGTAAAAAGTCCTCTCGGGCGTTTCGCTGAAGAAACTCAGAAGCTGTTCCTCGGTAAAATTCACCGCGGTTTGCCGATAGATTTTGCACTTTGTCGGGTGCTCCTTTTTTTCACTAACATTCATCTCAATTTCACTATCGGCAGAATTGTTGCTTGAACTCTGCTCATCCTGCTTTATAACGGAATTATTCCCGTCAACATCGGCGCAACCGTACAACGTTGTCGCCGTACAAACCGTCAAAATTCCCGCAAAAATCCTGTTTTTCATCGTCATTCTCCTATTCCGTAAAACTTATCGCCGAGCTGCATTTTATCCGAACGTGTGCGGTTTTTCCCGTGTAGTCCGCGAGAATTTGAACCTCGCTTGCCTTCGCGTAAATCTCGCTGTTTTCGGGCAAATCGACCGCGTTTTCTCCGCGAAAAAGTTCTATCATAAACTCAAAATCACCGCTGAGCGAAGGATATCCAAAAGCCGCTAAAACGTCGATTTTATCACGTTTCGCGGGAATACAAAGCCAGCGTTCTTCCGATAACAAAAGTTTCTGCTCCGTGAGAATTGCGCTGCCGTTGATTATCAGAAAAGTTGATTTTGCATCGGTGATTTCGGCGGTTTCACCGAATTTTTCGCCTATCTCAAAACGCGCGATTTTCTCGGAATTTTCCGCGTATCCATAAGCTGTATTCACGGTAATTTTCCCAGCGGTTTCCTCGCTTAAATCAAACTGATAATCTTCGGAAATCGGGAAAAACAGCCCGCCGGAGCTTGCGTTTAGGCTCACTCCCGCGCCTGTTTCGAGCCTTATTCTGCCTGTTCCCAAAAGCACCGCAAACACTCCGAAAATCGCAGCCGCCGTGCAAGCTGCCGCAGCCGTTATACTCTTCCAACCAGGCTTGCGGTGAGCTTTTTCAGTCAGCGAATTTGCGCTTTTTTCACTGCGAAAACACTCCAAATCCTTGCCCGCGCTGTCGATAAAATCAGCGTCAATTCCGCCAAAAATCTGCAAAAAATCCTCGCTTTTCAATTCAGCACACCCCTTTTCCGTAAGTATTCCAGCAGCTTTTTTCGTTCGCGTTTGATTATGTTATAAACGTTTGCCTCGGAAAATCCCGTTACCGCCGCAATCTCCGAAACCTCGCAGCAATACCAGTACCGCAGCACAAAAACCTTTCGTTTTCGCTCGGGCAGACGCTTCAGAAAAACGTTGATTTCAGCCAAAAGCTCGCGCTGCTCCGCGACAAATTCCACGGAATAACCCGAATCCAAATCCGCAGCTTCGTCCGAAATCTCCTGCATTTCTCCGCCGCGCTTTTTAGCGGTATCTCGTTTCAGCCTGTCAAGCGCGTTGTTTCGCGCAATTTTTCCAACATAGGTGCGGAGATTTTCGGGCTTGTTCGGGGGAATTGAATTCCACACGTCCAGCAATGTATCATTCACACATTCATCGGCGTCCGTTGCGTTTCCGAGAACATTTTTCACGATAATCCCGCAGTATCGCCCGTATTTTTGCAAAACCGCCGCAAGCGCCGCTTCATTTCTCTCAAAAAGAAGCTCTATAATTTGCTTTTCTTCCACTTTTTCACACCCTTTTCCCTCTATTTAAACAGACGAAATTTATCTGAAATTCGGTCACGAAAATTTATTTTTCATATATTATTGTAAATTTATAGTACCCAAAAGTTAATATCATTTCCGCAAATGCAAAAGCACAAAGCCGCCTTCTATCAAATAAAAAGCGGCTTTTTATACTATTCTCATTGTCAAAATTGAGTAAAATCAGTTGATTAAAACTTTTTTTATTCAAGCGGAGATTTTCTGTTTTCACCAGTGTAAAAAAACCACGACAGCTTAATTTCATCGGTTTATGAGAACCAATAACCGAGCTTCATTTCGCAAATCGGCAGAAGAAAACAAAAAACAGCCCCCAAATTGCTTTGAGGCTGTCTTTTTTTGTGATGTAAGCTATTGTCCGCGATTTAAAAGCATCGCGCAGGTTTCCTCTGCCCAGCTGTATTGTTTCATATATTCACCGCTGAAAGAAGGCTTTCCGCACTGCAAAAACCTGAAATAGTCGCAGTCCACAAGCTCGGTGTTCAGCGAGTAGCGTATTCCCGCATGCAGCAGAACATCTTCCGCACCAACGCCCTCGAGCGTTTTCCGAAGGTCGCTGAAGGCTTGCCGCAGGTAATTCATATTCTTGAAATCGTCCGTGTTATCCTGCCAAATCACCGCGCAAATCTGCTTTGCAGTAATCCCCGAGCCGCGCCGGTCAGTCAGTACCGCGAACACTTCTTTCGCTTTCGAGCGCTTAAAGGCAAGCGGTTTTCCGTCAGCAAATATCTCGAAAGTCCCGAAACAGCGTATCGTGAGCAGTTTTTTCGCTTCGGCAGTCAGCTTAATATGGTCAATTTCCCTTTGAACAGCCGCGGCGGTAATCGGCTTCATAAGATACCCCGAAACGTGTATTTTAAACGCGTCCACGGCATATTCGGAATGTCCCGTGCAGAAAACAATCTTCATTTTCGGGTGCAGCTCCAGCAGCTTTTGGGCAAGAGCAAGCCCGCCAATTCCACGCATACTTATGTCCAAAAACGCGACATCTGCGGTGTTTTCCTTTGCCCATTCAAGCGCAGCGGAGCAGCTTGTAAACTCGGTTACTTCGTCAATATCGGGAGAGGCTTTAACCGCCGCGGAAAGCGCGTTCAGCATAAACTTCTCGTCATCTGCGGCGAGTGCTTTCATCACGAAACCTCCTTTGGAATAGTAATAACAGCTGTTGTCCCGCAGCCCAAACCGCTTTCTACAACAAGCGTTCCTCCGCACATTGTTTCGACGCGTTCGCGGATATTTTTTATCCCGATGTGCTGCTTGTCGTCGAGCTGTTTGTTTACGTCAAATCCAACGCCGTTGTCACTCGCTTTTACGCAATATTCATCATCTGTTTCATAAGCGTGAACGGTGACGCTCCCGCCGCTTTCCAAGCCCATCAACCCGTGCTTTATCGCGTTTTCGACAAGCGGCTGAATCGACAGCGCCGGCAGGAAAAAATCATCGCAGCGCACATCAAAGCTCACGGTTATATCGGGAAAACGCACGTTTTCTATGTTGACATAATGCCTGACGTGCTCGAGCTCTCGGCTTAAAAGAATGGGCTTGTTGTTGTCAAGCTCGCTGAAATTTCCGCGAAGATACTGCGAAAAATCCTGCGTGAGCGTTGCCGCCTTTTCGGGCTGTTCAAGACATAATTGACATATCGTGCCGAGCGTGTTGTATATAAAATGAGGTCTGATTTGGCTTATCATAGCGGCAATACGCTGCTCCGTGAGAAAGCGTTCTTTTTCGGCAAGCTTGATTTCTGCCTGAGCCAATCGCCGCATAGTTTCGCGCTGAAAAAGGACAAACATTATTATCAGAGAAATCGTTGTGGCTATACTTAACGGAGTTGCGTCCCAGAACAACAGCACGGGCTGAACAGCAATCGGCAAAATGCAAAACGACAGCAGCGAGAGCGTTCCCCGCACGGAAAGCGCCTTGTGATGACTGATTACAATGCTCATTGCAATCAGTATTGTGACTATATCCAGCACCCGCACCAGCCAGTATAACGGACCGTCCGTATAACAGCCGTTTTCGTCAACTCCGAACAACATTCCGTTAAAGAGGGAAATTATAATCAAAATGAAATAAACGCCGCAGATGCCGGCATTTATATGCACCAAAATTCTGTGAACCTTATCGGTTTTCTCGCGGATAAATTCCAGTAGGCAATAGCTGTACAGTACGATAAGCACCGCGCCCCCGCCGAATGCAAAAAACTCCGATATTTTAAGCAGCACAAGATTATTTTTATCTCCGCCGAAAAACCATAGTCCCGTTTCACCGAGCAGCGCAATTATATTATCCGCAAGCAGCGCGATGAACAGCTTCATAAACGGTCGCTTCGGGGTATTATCGGCGGCTGTGCCTACCAGCAGCGCCAGCGTAACCAATATCGCGAACAGATACAGCCCGATGTTGAGATAGATATACTCGTTAAAATCCAACGCGCGCCCCCCTTTTTAGATTTTTATTTCATTATACTCCATTAAATCGGGAAAATCAAGTGGTTTGAATAATTTTGCTTATCTTGTGTATTTGTAACGTTTTTGTCACGCCGCTTGTGATATAATTTTTATGAATAACACAACTCGGATTTTGTGGTTTTTTGAAGGAGAAACACGATGAGAATGGGATTTAAAAGGATTTTGGCGGCGCTGCTTTGTGTAATATTTTGCCTTAGCCTTGTCGGTTGCTCGAACGCGCCGACTTGGGAAGGGAAATGGAAGATAACCGACGAGGATTACGCGCAAATGGATATCGCCGAGGTTATCTCGAATGAAAAAGACGGGACAAGATATGTGACGCTTTCCGTCGGGAACGCGAGCTTCAAATCGGAAATTACAAGCGACAGCGTTCGTGTTGCCGCGTATCCTTTATCAAAAGCGGATATAAATTCCGCGACAGGCAAAGAAATTTCCGAGGAGCTTTTTCACGAAAAAATCGTTGAAAAATTCACTGTTGATAGCAAAGACGACAAATCCGTTGAAATAAGCTTCAAGGAGCCCGAGTACGATTATTTTTGCTTGTATCTTTTCTATGTACATAAGGACGCTGTCGAGGAAAATCGCTTTGTTATGGGCTTTGAGCAGGTTTTTCTTGATGAAATCACCGCGCCTCAGGCTGAAATCACGACGAAAAATCTGAAAAACGGAATGAAAAATCCGACTCTGGAGCTTCAGCTTTCAAACACAAATTTAAGCGAAAAAATTGAGCCCGCCGATATAGCGTTTTCGGGTGCTTTTGAGAACTTGGAGGCAACCTCCGTTTCGGTTAAAGATGACAAAATCACTCTCGAAACAAACGGCGAAATAAAGGCTTCCGCGACGGTTTCGGGATATGTTGAGCTTGGTTCTTCCTCGACAAAATCGGGTGAAAAAATTCTTGCAAAAACCGACGTTGAAAATCTTGATTTGTATATAAATGCGAAAACCTTTTCGCTTGAAAACGGGCTTTTGAGCTTTGACGCAGACGTTTTCGGAAAGACGCTTGAAATGTCAAACGAAGAGCTTGCGGCGCTTGTAAAAATCGAGGGAAATTCGGTTCAGAGCGTAAAAATTTCCGATGACAAAACTTCTCTGAAAATTTATGTAAAAACCGATAAGCCGAGTCTTGACGAAGCGGTAAACTCGTTATACGGAAAAACGCTTGAAATCGGCTCAAAGGCGGTTGGCGGCGATGGGATAACGCTTGAGATTACGGCTTGCTGCGCTTCGCTTGGCGGCGTGATAAAGTCGCTTGAAAAGCCCGATGGCAGCTCGGACAAATTCAAAGCGGCAGCGCAGCTTTTTTCACGAAGCGGCGAGCTGAAAGAGCTGTCAAAGTCGGATATCAAATTCAGCGGCGATTTTGAGGGCGCGGAGATAATTTCCGTCAAAAATTCCGAGGCTGCGATATCGAATTCACATTCACCGCGGATAAGGACAGAAAAATATTCAACGGATATGCCGAGATTTCGGACAATAAGCTTTTTGACTTGTGGGGAACGGCTTCCGATAACAACAGCGCGGGGCTTTCCTATGCCTTTGAAACAAGCAGGGCGAATGGCGACGCGATTGATAATCTTGTCGAGAAATTCACGAATTACTCGTCCGAAACCTTAATCAACGATATCGTAAATATCGCGACTATCATTCAATCCGTTTCGCTTTCCGAGTTTTATTCCGGCGACTTTATCGGTGCGGTTTTCTCTCTTCTCGGCGTTGATTCGGGCTCTGACGGAGAAACCGCGCAGATTTTGTCGATTGTTACCGACATCAAATCAATGGTCAACAACCTCGACTGCGAGATAAAGGATTTGAGAAACACCGTCGAGAAATACGGCGATGAAATAATCTCCGAGACGCAGAAAAATACGCTGCTTCAGCTTGAGAGCAAGTGGAACAGCTTCAACACAAACTATGTTGAAAAGTTGGACAAAACCGTAAATTCCTACATTTCGGACTGCCGCCGTTCACTTGTGGATTATATCAGCTCCGAGCACGGAAGCGAGCTTATTCTCTATTATGATGAGGAAGGCAAACTCGCGATACCGAATAAAAACAACACGTCTTACAGCGTGGACGCCAAGAAAATTGCCAAAACCGTGACAATCCCGCTTGATGATGACACGTTTAATTCCTGCAACGCGGTTTTCGGCAAAAGAGGTTCATTTGCATTCTGCGACGAGCTTGCGGCGGCGCTTAAAACGGATTTGGGAAACGCAGTGAAGAAGCTGAATGAAAACGGCGATAATTCAATCGAATACACCGAAAAAACGGGCGAAATCCTCTACGGCTATATTTTCCGGCAGATTTCGTTCAAGCATCTCACAAGCGGCTTTTTAAACGAAATCAGAAGCGATTATGTGAATTTCTGCAAGCAGATTTACAGCGAACAGAAGATACTTGATTCATTCGATGAAATGATGAAGTACAAGTACAATTTCCAGTCGGAAGCCAAGCAGGATATCGAAAACATCAGAAACTCGCTTGTGGTGATGCTTTACAATTACGGTGTTATGGCGTCTTTTGCGGAAAAATACGACATATCGGGCGGAAATGCTGTAACCGAAGCCGCTCACAAGGCTCTTGACCACATAAAAAATGACGACGGCTTATACGACGAGCCGGAGGGTTATTCGTACTGCTATGTGATTGAAAGACCTGTGACACTGCGTGTAAGCGCCGCTGAATATAATATGAAAATCAATTTCAAAACCAGAAGCGGCGCTTCCGACGCTTCTCCTCGCTATACTAACGAATGGTGCTATTTAGGATATGAGGATAACGGTGCAAGGGCTTTTGTTTATGTGGGGAATAGCGCAAGTGACACGAGCCTGCATCTTCCCCTCGGCGATTTTGTCTATCCTGAATTGTTTGAAAAAACAACTTTGCTTTCAAAAAATATACTTGATGCAAAGAGCTTGAAAATAATGGAAAAACGCTTTAATGAACTTAAAAAAAGCAATAGGTTTGTGTCCTACAAGGATATGACATTCGCTTATTATCTTACAAACAGCGGCATTGTTAAGGCTCCTTCTAAATATTTGGCGCATAATTATGGTTCTTCGGTAAATGGCACCGTGATAAATCCGACAAAGATTTTAACCGCGGGTGTTCTTGAAAAGGAGCTTGTGCTTGACGGCTCGCGCACATTGATGTGTAATAAAGATGGCTTAGCCGTCGGTCTTTTGGAAACTAGAAACTCCGACTTATATAATGAACGTTATAATCAAGGAGGAGGTTTATATTTTACGCACGGGAAGGAATATAGTCTTACTGACTACTCGGACGAATCAGGCAAGGCGACTAAAGAATATTTCCAAATTCACAAGGAATTTGACGCAACAGTCTATGACCTTGAAAAAGCTTCGTACATAAACAATTATGTCGTGCTTCAGGCAGCTATTTACGGAGAAAGTCATTGGTACTGGTACTGTGACGAGGCGGCATACTTCTATAACACAAATTACAGAGAGCCTTATTTCATCTTCCCGATTGCGTAAATCCGTATGAAGAACAAGCTGATTATAATTGCGCTTTCGGTTATTTTAGCGGTATTCTCGGGCTGCAAAAACGAAATCACGAGCGCTGCGGCAGATGATTACACGCTGCTGATTTATATGTGCGGAAGCTCGCTTGAAAGCAAAAACGGCGCGGCTTCTGACGATATCTCGGAGCTTTTGAGCGCAGATATTCCGCACAATGTAAATGTCGTGATTGAAACAGGCGGCGCGGTGAGCTGGAAAAAGCACGGAATTTCCGCAGAAAAGCTGCAAAGATACAGGATTTCCGACAACAAACCCGAGCTTCTCGATGAAATAAAGCTGTCGAGTATGGGGAATTCCTCAACGCTGCGGGAATTTATCGATTGGGGCACGGATAATTTCCCCGCAAAGAAAACAGCTTTGATTATCTGGGACCACGGCGGAGGTTTTCTGAAGGGAATTTGCAAGGACGAGATTTTCGATAACGATTGGCTTACCCTTGACGAATTTGACGCTGCCCC
>CAMEQX010000050.1 GCA_945933905.1 uncultured Clostridia bacterium | reverse complement strand
CAAAAAAGCGGTCATTTTCGCGCCGCGTTCACCGACCTCTTCACCCGCGGAAAAGCTCACGGCGAGATTATACGCGAGATTTTTCCCCTTGAGCATATCAAGAGCCGCTAAAATAACGCAGACTCCGCTTCTGTCATCAACGGCGGGAGCGGAAATTTTGCTGCCCAAAAGCTCCCGAAACGCAGAATTTACCGTGATTTTATCGCCGAGCGAAATAACCTCCTCGGCTTGTTTCTTTGAAAGTCCCGCGTCAATCCAAACATCGCTGATTTCGGGCGCGCCTTTTTCTTTGGAAACGTGCGGAGGAAGCGTTGATACAACGCCCAAAACGTCCCTTTTCCCGTGAACCGTGACCGACTGCGCGAGCAGAGCCTTCATATCCGGCGAACCACATTTTCCCACGCCAAGAAAGCCGCTCTCATCGATAAAAGTAACGATGAAACCGACTCTGTCGATATGAGCGTCCAGCATAAGCGTCTTCGCGGAGGGGTTTGCCGATTTGACAAAGCCCGTGACGTTGCCGAAAGCGTCGATTTTGACGTCCTCGGCATACTCCGCGAGAAACTCAGCTGCGCGTTTTGACGCATAAAACTCCTCCCCCGAAACGCCAGCTTCGGAGGTAAGCGCTTTTAATACCTCTTTGATATCCAAAAAAACACCCCGATTACTTCAGAAAATCATTTTTTACATCGCTGAGCTTAAAGTTATGTCCCTTGAAATTCATCGCTTCCAGCTTGTACTGTATTAGTTCGGACGGAAGCCCGAGCTGCGCAGACAGCCGTTTTATGCTGTCGCATTCGGACAGCGCCGATAGAATATCATCATCGGAAATAAGTATCTCGGACGCAAACAGATTTGCCTCGCGCTCGGTTTTGTTGTTGGCAAGAAACAATGTGTTTTCGCGAATTCCCCCGACGGAAAGCTTGCGGTGAAGCATATCGTGACCCAGCTCGTGAGCGCAGACTACGCTTTTCGTAACCTCGTCGAGTTCCTCGTTTATAACAATGTATCTGCAATTATTCTCAAATATGTAAAAGCCCTTCAAATTCCCGAGGACGCGAAACCAGACATTTACTCCTGCGTTTTCCGCCGTTTCAAATACATCTCGCCCGCCGAATTCCTCAAGAACGCTTTTCGCTTTTTCAAGAATATATTGCATTATTTTTCATTTTGATTGTTTTTGCGTGCATCAAGATAAATCTCGTTCAGACAAGCAAGCAGGTTCTCCTTATCCTTATCGGAAAGCGCGTTGCCCGCAAACAGACCTCTCGACTGCGCAAGGAATTTTACAGCGTCGGTTGTGCTTCCGCCGTTGCTGGAAATCCCCGTGAGGAACTTCTCCTCAATGGTAAGCTCCATATCGATATTATCATCAAGCAAAAACTCCGGTGTAACCTCAAGCTTTGCCGCCATTCTCTCAAGCACGCTCTTGCGAGGCTTGCGGCTACCCGTCATATAATAAGCGAATGCGCGGTAGGTTATACCTATGCTCTCGGCAAACTCTACTCTCTTCAAATGACGACGGCTGAGCATTATATCAAGTTTTTCGTTCATCTTCATAATAATTATCCTCCTTAAATAATTTTTGATATTTCTATTATAACAGCAAACAATCGTTTTGTCAATTACTCTGAAAATTTTTAAAAATATTTATTTCTATGAATATTATTCACGATAATTTGAAAAAATCTTTGAATTTGGTTAAAAATATCGAATAATCTTATATTTTATTCAAAATTGTGAATATTTGCACTTGACAAATTGTAAAAAAAGTGTATAATAAAATTGAAAATATTTTACAAAGGAGAAATTTTTTATGGCAAAAGAAATCAAAAAAGTTGTTTTGGCTTATTCCGGAGGACTTGATACCTCTATTATTATCCCGTGGCTGAAGGAAACTTATCCGGGATGCGAGGTTATCTGCGTTGCGGGTAACGTTGGTCAGGACGCGGAGATTGAAGGTCTTGAGGAAAGAGCTAAGAAAACAGGCGCTTCCAAGCTGTACATCGAGGATATTCAGGACGAGTTTGTAAACGACTTCGTATTCCCCACTCTCAAGGCGGGCGCAAAGTACGAGGGTTATCTGCTCGGTACTTCCTTTGCACGTCCCCCCATTGCGAAGAGAATTGTTGAAATCGCAAAGAAAGAGGGCGCGGACGCAATCTGCCACGGCTGCACCGGTAAGGGCAACGACCAGGTTCGTTTTGAGCTCACAATCAAGGCACTTGCTCCGAATATGCCTATCATCGCACCGTGGAGAATTTGGAACCTGAAGTCCCGCGACCAAGAAATCGAATATGCCGAGGCGCACAACGTTCCGATAAAGCTCACCCGCGAAACCAATTACTCCAAGGATATGAACCTCTGGCACCTCTCTCACGAGGGACTTGACCTCGAGGACCCTGCGAACGAGCCTCAATATAATAAGGAAGGCTTCCTTGAACTCGGTGTTTCTCCCGAGCAGGCTCCCGACAAGCCCACCTACATCACCATTCACTTTGAAAAGGGTGTTCCCGTTTCTCTCAACGGTGAGAAAATGGACGGCGTTAAGCTCATCAAGACCTTGAACAAAATCGGCGGTGAAAACGGTATCGGTCTGTTCGATGTTGTTGAAAACAGACTTGTCGGTATGAAGTCGCGCGGCGTTTACGAGACTCCCGGCGGTACTATTCTGTATCACGCTCACGAGGTTCTCGAAACAATCTGCCTTGATAAAGAAACCCAGCACTACAAGTACGGTCTTGCTCAGAAGTACGCTGATTTGGTTTACAACGGACAGTGGTACACTCCTCTGCGCGAGGCTATGGACGCTTTCGTTGACAAGACTCAGGAAACCGTTACCGGCGACGTTAAGCTCAAGCTCTACAAGGGCAACATCATCAACGCCGGCGTAACCTCTCCCTACACCCTTTACAGCGAGGATTTCGCTTCGTTCGGTGAGGACGACGTTTACGACCAGAAGGACAGCGCAGGATTTATCAACCTGTTCGGTCTGCCGATTAAGGTTAAGGCGCTTCTTGACGAGAACAGAAAGTAATTATCGATACTTTTGTACTGATTGGCAAAATTACCGCAAGGCGGGATAACTTCCCGCTTTGCGTCTTTTAAGACAGGAGAAAAAACTATGGCAATGTGGGCAGGAAGATTTTCCAAAGAGGTTGACGAGGGCGTAAACGCGTTCAATTCGTCGATATCATTTGACGCGAGAATGTATAAGCAGGATATCGCGGGCAGCATAGCTCACGCGACAATGCTCGGTGAACAGGGCATTATAAGTATGAGCGACAGCCTTGAAATAATCGGCGGTTTAAAGGAAATCCTCGCTGATATCGACGGCGGAAAGCTTGTTTTTGACCCGAACGCAGAGGATATTCATATGTTTATTGAAGCGGAGCTTACAAAGCGTATCGGCGACGCGGGAAAGCGGCTTCATACATCGCGTTCGCGAAACGACCAAGTCGCTCTTGATATCAGGCTTTATCTGCGCGATGAAATCAAGGAAATCCGCGCGCTTGTTGTAAAGCTTGCCGAAACTGTCTGCGATATTGCCGAGAAAAACTATGATGTAATTATGCCGGGATATACGCATTTGCAGCGCGCTCAGCCCATTACCTTCGGGCATCATCTTATGGCGTATGCGCAGATGCTTTTGCGTGATATCGGGCGTCTTGACGACACTTTAAAGAGAATGAATGTAAACCCGCTTGGAAGCTGCGCGCTTGCGGGAACAACCTACAATATCGACCGCGAACGCACCTCTTCCCTTCTCGGAATGACCGAACCTATGGCGAACTCGCTTGACGGCGTTTCCGACCGCGATTTCTGCTTGGAGCTTGCTTCGGCGCTCTCGATTTGTATGGTTCACCTGTCGCGGTTTTCCGAGGAGATTATTTTGTGGTGCTCTTGGGAATTCAAGTTTATCGAGCTTGACGACGCCTTCTCGACGGGCAGCAGTATCATGCCGCAGAAAAAGAACCCCGATGTAACCGAGCTTATCCGCGGAAAATCGGGGCGCGTTATCGGCGATAATATGACGCTTCTCACAATGATGAAGGGACTTCCTCTCGCTTACAACAAAGATATGCAGGAGGATAAGGAAGCGATTTTTGACGCGGTTGACAACATCAAGCTTTGCCTTTCCACGTTTATCCCGATGCTTGCAACAATGACGGTTATCAAGGAAAATATGCGAAAAGCCGCCGCAAAGGGCTTCATCAACGCAACAGACTGCGCGGATTATCTCGTTAAAAAAGGTATGCCGTTCAGAACCGCTTATAAGCTTACGGGCGAGCTTGTTGCGCTTTGTATTGAAAAGAACACAACTCTTGAGGAACTTCCTCTTGATGATTACAAACAGAAAAACGAGCTTTTTGACAGCGATGTTTATGACGCGATAAATCTCGACACTTGTGTTAAAGAGCGCAAATCGTTCGGCGGTCCTTCGCCCGACAGCGTTCTTTTACAGGTTAAAACGGTTAGGAAGAAATTAGAGGAGCTTTGCAATGGTTAAGGTTTATATTGACGGACAGGAAGGCACAACGGGACTGAAAATTCTCGAGCGTTTCAAGGACAGAAACGATATCGAGCTGCTCAAAATCGACGAGGACAAGCGCAAGGATAACGACGAGCGCAAGAAAATGATAAATTCTTCGGATTTCACGTTTCTTTGCTTGCCCGACGCGGCGGCTAAAGAGGCTGTGGCTATGGCGGGAGATAAGGTGAGAATTATCGACGCTTCCACCGCTCACCGTACAAATCCCGATTGGGCTTACGGTTTCCCCGAGCTTAGCAAGGAGTTCCGCAATAAAATCGAAAACAGCAGCAGAACAGCTGTTCCGGGGTGCTATGCAAGCGGTTTTGTTTCGATGGCAAAAAGGCAATCGCTGTTTACGAGGGGGAAACCCGTCCCGCTGACTTCGATACACCGCGGCAGTACGCTCTCACTCAGCAGCACAAGCACCTCCCCGAAATGCAGAAAATCTGCGGGCTTTCGTATGCTCCGGCGTTTAACCCGCTTGTCTGCGATTATTTCAGCGGAATGGTTGTATCGGTTCCGATTTTCACAAGGCTTCTCACCAAAAAATACACTCCCGACGATATACGAAAGGCACTCGCGGAGTTTTACGCGGACGCTTATTTTGTTAAGGTAATGCCCGAGGGCGAGCCCGCCGATGGATTTATTGGTGCAAACAACATAAGCGGTACAAACAATATGCAGATTTTCGTCAACGGCAACGACGAGCGGCTTATCCTCTGCTCACGTCTTGACAATCTCGGAAAAGGCGCTTCGGGAGCTGCCGTACAGTGCCTCAATATTATGATGGGGATTGACGAAAAAACGGGGTTAATCTGATGTATTACAAGGATATACGCGTTTGGGTTCCCGATGAGGAAATTCTCGGGATAAAGTTTCTCAAGCACGAGAAATTTTATGTTAATCAATTCAAGGGGCTTCCCTATATAATCGCAGCAGAGGTTTCCGACTCAAAGGAGCTTGTCGGCTTCGGCGCGGACGGGAAAATCTATATTCTTGAGCCCGAGAACAACATTGTCCGATATGTCGCAAGCGCTTTGGCAGTTTTTGCGCGGGAACTTAAAAAGTACCGTGATTTGCCCGAGGAAAACGCCGAAGAACCGCGTGAAATCACCGAGCGGTTTGTCGAGGAAATAAAAAAGCTCGATGAGGACGCGTTTTCAAGTGAGGACAATTTCTGGGCTTTAATTGTGGAACAAATGTATGACGGTTTATTATAAAGAGGGATAATTATGGTTAAATTTGAAGGATATGAATTTACAGACGGCGGCGTGTGCGCGGCGAAGGGATTTAAGGCTTCGGGTGTTATCGCGGGAATTAAAGCGGGAAATACCACAAAGCGTGATTTGGCGCTGATTTCGTGCGATGTACGCTGCAAAGCTGCCGCGCTTTTCACCACAAACAAGGTCAAAGGCGCGCCTATTATCGTTTCGCGCGAGCATCTTGAGGATGGATTCGCGCAGGCTGTTATCGTAAACAGCGGCAACGCAAACACCTGCAATGCAAACGGTATCGAAATCGCTGAGCAGATGTGCGCGCTGGCGGCAGAGGAACTTGGGATTGCTCCCGAGGATATTCTTGTCGGTTCAACGGGCGTTATCGGACAAAAGCTCAGCATTGAGCCGATAAAAGCGGTAATGCCTGCGCTTTTGAGCGGGCTTTCCGAAAAGAACAGCTCCCTTGCCTGTGAAGCGATTATGACAACCGATACCCGCAAGAAAGAGCTTGCCGTTGAGTTTGAGATTGACGGTAAAAAGTGTCATCTCGGCGGAATTTCCAAGGGCAGCGGTATGATAAATCCGAATATGGCGACAATGCTTGCGTTTATCACAACAGATGTTGCCATAAACGGTGAGCTGCTCGAAAAGGCTCTCAGAAAGGTCAATTCGCTCACCTATAATATGGTAAGCGTTGACGGCGACACTTCTACAAACGACACGCTTTTCCTGATGTCATCGGGGCTTGCGGAGAACAGCGAAATCATCTGCGAGGACAAGAACTACGAGATTTTCGAGAACGCGCTTTACGCGGTTATGATGAATCTTGCGCGTGAGACGGCACGCGACGGCGAGGGCGCAACAAAGCTTATCGAGTGCGTTGTTGAAGGCGCGAAAACCGAGGAAATCGCGAAAACAGTCGCAAAGTCGGTTATCTCGTCAAGCCTTGTAAAAGCGGCACTTTTCGCGGCAGACGCAAACTGGGGCAGAATTTTGTGTGCAATCGGTTACGCGGACGCGGATTTCGATATCGAAAAGGTTTCGGTTGATTTGGCAAGCACTAAGGGCACAATTCCCGTTTGCAGAAACGGCGCGGGAGTTGATTTCTCCGAGGAAACCGCAAAGGAAATTCTCTCCGAGGAGGAAATCAAAATTCTCGTTGATTTGCACGACGGAAACGAAAGCGCGATTGCGTGGGGCTGCGATTTGACGTTTGATTACGTTAAAATCAACGCGGAATACAGAACTTAATTTTTGTGAAAATAAGGGGTAAATATGGAAATTGATTACGATATTCGGGCAAATATAATGATAGAGGCTCTGCCCTATCTTCAGAAATACAACGGCAAGGTTGTTGTTATCAAGTACGGCGGAAACGCTATGACAAACGAGCGTCTGAAGCAGGCGGTTATGCGGGACGTGGTTATGCTGTCGATTGTGGGAATAAAGGTTGTTCTCGTTCACGGCGGCGGTCCCGAAATCAACACAATGCTCGGCAAAATCGGCAAGGAAAGCAAGTTTGTAAACGGTCTGCGCTATACCGATGAAGAAACTATCGATATCGTTCAGATGGTTCTTGCGGGCAAAGTAAACAAAGACCTTGTTTCAATGCTCGAAAGCCACGACGGAAAGGCAATCGGTCTTTGCGGCCTTGACGGAAATATGATTGAAGCGAAGTGCTTAAATCCCGATTTGGGTTATGTCGGCGAGATAACCGCGGTTAATCCCGAGATTATTCAGACTGCGCTGGATAACGGCTACATTCCCGTTATTTCGACAATCGGTCGCGGCGAGGACGGTACCGTTTACAACATAAACGCCGATACCGCTGCCGCAAGAATTGCCGCTGAAATGAAAGCACCGAGCCTTATTCTCCTCACGGATATCAAAGGTCTGCTTGAGGACAAGGACGATGAAAACACGCTTATCAGAACTGTCGGTGTAAGCGAAGTGCCGTACCTCAAAAAGCAGGGCATTATTTCGGGCGGTATGATACCGAAAATCGACTGCTGCGTTGAGGCAGTAAGGCGCGGTGTTAAACAGGCAAACATCATTGACGGACGTATCCCCCACTCGATTTTGATTGAGCTGATGACCGACCTCGGCGCAGGCACAATGATTATTGCATAAGAAGGTGATTTTTTGGGAACTATTGAGCAATTCAACAAATACATAATGCACTCCTACGGTCGCTATGATTTGGTTATGGAAAGCGGTGAGCAGGAGGTTTCCGTTGACGAAAACGGCAAGAAATACATCGATTTCGGCTCGGGAATAGGCGTAAATTCTCTCGGCTACTGCAACGACGAATGGGTTGAAGCGGTGTGCAATCAAGCAAGAAAAATTCAGCACACGTCAAATTACTATTACACAAAGGTTCAGGCGGATTTCGCAAAGGCGCTCTGCGAAACAACCGGTTACACCGATATGTTTTTCGGGCATTCGGGTGCGGAAGCAAATGAATG
>CAMEQX010000049.1 GCA_945933905.1 uncultured Clostridia bacterium | reverse complement strand
CTCGTAAACCTTAGTGGTATTAACATCATCACCAGGAACGTAGGTAGCAGCTGCAACAGTCTTTGTACCGCCAAGGTTGATATCCTTGGTCAGAGTGAATCCAACACCGTCTTCGCCGTCCTTGTAGTCCTTATCTTTTCTAGCAAGAGCGGTTGCTTCTCTCTCGAACTCCTTAGCGCCCTGACGGGAAGTTACGAGAAGGTTGTATTCAGTCTGGAACTTAGCGAAGTCGCCAACCTTTTCTGCGAGCTCATAAGCGTCTTCGATGAGGTTTCTGAGGTCGGGGAGCTTATAAACATCATCAGCAGCAGCGGGAGTAAGCTCATCCATATAAGCATAGTAGAGTGCTCTGTAGATGAGGGTGTAAACAGGGGAACTACCGTCAGCAGTCTTGATAGTCGAATTTGTATCAAGTGTATAAGTCTGGAGAGCGTTCTCAACATTTGCAGCCTTGAAATTGCCATCAAATGCAGTCCATTCCGCTTCAGATTTAGCTTTCTGCACTTCCTCGAAGAGTTCAAGCATTGCCTTGATATCCTTCTCAGCATTAGTAGTTGTTGTTGCGCAAAGAGTAGATACTACAGGGATGTACTTGGTGAGGTCATCGCCGGGCTTAAGTTTGAACTCAAGCTTAGTGTCTCCAAGAGCCTCGTATTTAACGCCGGTACTGTCAAGCTTAAACTTGCCGTCCTTTGCAGTGAGAACTACAGGCTGGTCATTAGATGCATCAACAACATAACCATTCTTAACGGTATATGCATTGGTAGTAGCAGTCTCAATGTCAGCCTTGCTCATAACCTTGAAATCAGCGCCAATAGCAGCCTTGAAAGCAACATCAGCAAAGAAAGCAGAAGCAGTTACATAATGCTTTACAAATTCCTTCTGATACTGCTTGTTAAGGCTTGTGATGTTTGCAGCCTTTGCATAGTTAGTAGCGTCAGGCTTCCAGCCCTTGAATACCTTAACAGCGTCAAGGCAAACCTCGTATGCAGCGTAAATATCCTGGTTAGAAGTAATGTTGGTCTTCTCATAAGCCTCGAAAGCTTCAGAAGCAGCATTGATGTAGTCTCTTACGTCAACGTTATTTTCAACATCGGTCTTGATCCAGCACTTATCTGTGTCGAGCGGACGAGGAGTTACTCCATCATCTTTTACAAAGAGAACAACGGAAGCATCACTTGCACCTGTAACGATTTCAAGAACCTCATCAAAGGTAACGGTAGTGTTTGCCTTTGTAAGCTCGAGTTTCTTGTCATCTTCGTCCTTAGAGTCACCGGTGGTAGAGTTAACGGTGAACTTACCACGTCTCCAGGGCTCATAGTTCTTCTCGTTGGAGATGAGGGTCTCATATTCCTTAAGAGCAGCTCTGAACTGAGTCTTATTAACAGTCTTGAGCTTCTTGCCAGGAAGAGCGTCGTGTGCCTTCTTGAGCTCTACATAGAGGTTGGTGATATCACGACCAGTACCAAAATCTACGCAACGCTCAGCGTCAGCAAAAGCAGCCTCAAATGTACCGAATGCGCCTGCATTCCAAATCAAGTCATCAGGAGCGTTCTTGTCTCTCTTGTTCTCGGTGTCATAGTCAGCCTGGCACTCATCAAGGAGTTCCTCGAGGTCTTCCTTGGTGTACTGATTCATTTTCTCTCTAACAGAAATGAGCATCTGATAAGCAGCAGTAGCGTCATCGTCATTTGCATCGGTGTCCTCAGAAACTACCTTTGCGTGATTGTAAGCATCCATGAACTGCTCGCTCTGAGTTGTACCATATTCTGCAAGCTCGTTGTCAATAAAGTCCTTAAAATTCTTAACAACCTCTTTGAGTTCAGCCTTAGTAACAACCTCGCCAAAATCATCAGCGGTAGCAGTCTCATCTGCAAAAGCTACAACAGAAACGCTGCTGAGAGCCATTACAGAAGCGAGAGAAGATGCCAAAATTCTTTTCTTCAACATATTTGTCCTCCTAAATAATTTGTTTTTTTAAAACATCTCTGAGTTATCGGGCACTCGGATGTATTAAACGGATTTTTCTCCGCTTGTTATGGTAGTCGCGGGTTTTTCGGGAAAAGTTTCAGCTGTTTTAATTTTTTCTCGAAAAATTTTCCGCTTGCATAACCGTAGTCGCGGGGCAAAGCAAAAAAGTTTCAACTTTTCACATTTTTTGTTTTACCTTTATAATATAACACGTTTTGCTTGCTTTCGTCAATATGTATTTTGTATAAACTTAACGCATTTTTTGCGCGTTTTTATAACTTTTGCACAAGATTAGCTTTTTCGCCTTGATTTTTGGCATTTTTTTTGGTATAATATATGAGTTATATGTCGCAGTAGCTCAGCAGGATAGAGCGGCCGCCTCCTAAGCGGCAGGCCGGAGGTTCGAATCCTCTCTGCGACGCCACCGGCGTGACGCCGGAATTTTTTCGCCTCTAGTTTCTGCTAGGGGCGGTTTTTGTGCCCGAGAATGAATTTCGCCGACATCGTTGCATTTTCAAGATTTTCTCTGTTGATTGAACAACACACTTGCGCAAAACCCCAAAACCCGCAGATTGCGCGATAATTCAAGCCGTTTTCAACCTCGGCTTATGCGGTTTTCACCCTAGAACGACTTTCGCCATCTTCAACAGCAAACCCAAATTCCCCGAAAAACCGGCAAAAAATCCCCCGCCTGCTCAGACGGGGGAAATTTTAATTTCCGATAAATTCCTTTATCAGCGAATTTTCCGGCACAACTCCACGCTCAACCGGCGCGAGCAGCTTCAGAAAATACTCGATATCCTCGTAGTCGCCGTAATCCGCATAGTGCGGGCTTTCCGCCGCCAAGTCCGGCAGCAGAATATCGCGGTAAACCAGCGGCTCGTACTCGATAAACGTATCGATATCAAAATCCGCGCGATTTTTGTACGGCATTATGTACAAATTTTCGCCGCGTTCAACCGACTTGAAAAACTCAAACGTCTCGGTTATGCTGCGTCCGCGAAACAGCTTATCCCGCATAAGCCTGCGCATCAAACGGATTTTCGACGGGTGAAGAAGCTTGTCGCCGTCGGAAATTCTTGTTCTCACGCTCACATAAACACAAGTGGTGAAATCCTCGGATTCTCCCGTCACAAGCGGGTTCAGCGCGTGTATGCCCTCGAGAATAACCAGCTCTCCGTCTTTACGCTCAAGCGGCATTCCCACAAGTCGCTCTTGTTTTGCAAAATCAAACGCGGGAATATCGATTTTTTCACCCTTGAACAGCAGCTCGAGATGCTTCTTAAACAGCGGTATATCCAGCCTCAGCGGGCTTTCAAAATCAATGTTTCCGTTTTCATCGCGGGCAGCCTCGTTTTCGTGCATCGGCAGAAAATAGTTGTCCATCGAAATCGTGTGCGCCTTGCAGCCGTAGCTCTCCAGCAGCGCCGCAATTCTGTGCGCGGACGTAGTTTTCCCCGAGCCCGACGGCCCCGACAAAAGCACCACGGGACGCTCGTTTCTGCGCTCGAAAATGCTTTTCGCCGCGTGCTCAATCTGCTCGGCGTACACCTTCTCACCGTCCGCGACAAGCTCAGCGGGCGATTTCGCGGCGTTGTTGAGTTGTTCGATAGGGATACATTTCATAAATTGCCGCCTTTCATATTATTGCTAAAATCTTCCAAAATCTCCCAAACCACAAAACTCCGCGGGGACTTTGTTTTTCTTGAAAATCCGTCAAATTTCGCTTCCAAAAATCCTCCGAAACTCCTCAAAATCACGCGAATTGGCAAGCGCCCACATTGCCCGCATCGACGCGTATTCTGCGGTCATTTTGCCGGCGCCGATTATGGGAAACCTTTCTGCAAGCCGACTCCCGACCTCGTACAGCCGAATATTGCTCCCGCCGCGCAAAACCTGAGTTGACATTATGACGTAAACCCCGCGCGAAACGAGATTTTCCAGCCACTTTTCCCAGCCCGCGTTTTTCGGCAGACCGCCCGTGCCAAAGCCCAGTATCAGCACCGCGCGCGTTTTTTCCGAAATTATCGGCGGGGAAATCCCCGGAACGAGATACACCGCTTCAACGCTTTTGTCAAGTAATTCGTAAAACCGTACCGCTTCGCTGAACGAGAAAATCGGCTCGGTGAACGTAATCCCGCGCTCGTCAAAACAGGCAATCGGCGGGAAATTCACGCTTTCAAAAGCATTTCTCGCGGTGCTGTGGATTTTGGAAACGCGCCTTCCGTCATAAGCGAACTTCCCGAAAACCACACAAACCCCGCAAGCGCGCGTATCCGCCGCAAACAAAATCGCGTTTTTTAGATTTCTCGGCGCGTCCGAGTTTTCGGCAGCCATCGGGAGCATACTCCCCGTGAGGACAACCGGCTTTTCGCTGTTTTGGATAAGGCAGGAAAGCGCCGCGGCTGCATAACCGAGCGTGTCCGTGCCGTGCGTTATCACAAATCCGTCAAACCGAGAGTAGCTGTCGCGGACAACCCGCGCGATATCCGTCCATTCATCAGGCGACATATCCGTGCTGTCGCGGCAAAAAAGCGCCTTGCTTGAAATCTCCACGCCCTCGGGGAGCGAAACCCGCTCTAAAAGCCCGCTGTTTTCGGGAGCTCTCGCTTCGTTTGTATCGGGGCAGGCGATTGTCCCGCCCGTTGTTATCAGCAGAATTTTCTTCAATTTATCTCGGCTCAACGATAAACTTCATCGCCGTGCGCTCCTCGTCATCGATAACGACTGTCGTGAACGCGGGAATACAAATCAAATCCACGCCCACAAGCGCCATATAGCTTCTTGCAATCGCGATTGACTTAACCGCCTGATTTGCCGCGCCCGCGCCGACCGCCTGTACTTCAACCTCGCGGTTTTCGCGGATAACCGCCGCGATTGCTCCCGCAACCGATTTTGGAACCGAGTGTGCCGAAACCTTTACTACTTCCATTTTAATCACCGTTTGAAACTTATGTTTCACCTTTCCATTATATTATATATAGTATGCTGAAGTTGTTTATGTTCTTCTGCAAAAACGTTCTATTGAAAGACATTTCCCGCTCTTCACGTCAACGTCAAGGCAAACGCCGCTTACAAGGCACTCGCCGCCTGCGAAAACGTGCTTTTTGTGACGATAGGTGAGGAATTTTTCTATGATTATATTTTTGTCAACCCCGAGAACCGAGTCCGCGGGACCTGTCATACCAACGTCCGTGATATAACCCGTGCCGTCGATAATCTGCTCGTCGGCTGTCTGAACGTGAGTGTGCGTGCCGAGCATCGCCGTTACCTTTCCCGCAAGGAAAAAGCCCATCGCGCGCTTTTCGGAGGTTGCCTCGGCGTGAAAATCCACGATAATCACACGCGCGTCAATTCCCTTCAACAGCTCCTCCGCGCACTTAAACGGATTGTCGCTCGGCTGCATAAAAGCAGTCCCGATGAGATTTATCACGCAGACCATGAAGCTTCCGAAATCCAGCTCGCAGACGCCCTTTCCGGCAATCTCCGTGCCGAAATTCGCGGGTCTGATGAGCCTGTCGCAGCGGTCGAATTCCTCGAAAATCTCGTACTTGTTGAACGCGTGGTTTCCCGTTGTGATAACGTCCGCGCCCGCGTCAAAAATCGCCGCCTCGGAGCGCTTGTCGATACCATTTCCCTCGGCGCTGTTTTCGCCGTTTACGATAACAAGCTCCGCCCCAAAATCGCTCTTGATTTTCCGAAGCTCCTTTTCAAGCGCCTCGCAGCCGTTTTTCCCGACAACATCGCCGATAAAAACAATCTTCATCAGCGGAAAATAACCTGGTCGTTGCCCGCGCCCACGCCGATTATCGTAATCGGGCAGCCGCAAAGCTCTTCAAGGCGGGAGATGTACGCGCGGCACTTTTCGGGAAGTTCCTCAAAGGTGCGGCAGTTCGACAAATCGCCGTCATAGCCCTCGATTTCCTCGTAAATCGGCGTGCAGTCCGCAAGCTCCTCCAAGGTCACGGGGAAGTCCTTGAGCACCGTCCGATTTTTTATAGGAAACGCAGACCTTGAGCGTGCCTATTCCGCTGAGGGTGTCGAATTTGTTGATAGCAAGCGCCGTCAAGCCGTTTACACGGACAGCGTGCCGCATAATCACCGCGTCAAACCAGCCTGTTCTTCTCGGTCTGCCGGTTGTTGTGCCGAATTCGCCGCCGCGGTTTCTGATAAGCTCGCCGAGGTCATCGTTGAGCTCGGTCGGGAAAGGACCGTTTCCAACGCGCGTGGTGTAGCTCTTTCCAACGCCGATTACCTCGTCAATCAGCTTCGGTCCAACGCCCGTGCCAATGCAAGCGCCGCCGGCAATCGGGTGAGAGGACGTGACGAAGGGATAGGTTCCGAAATCGATGTCGAGAAGCGTTGCCTGAGCGCCCTCGAAAAGCACGGTTTTGCCCTCGTTGTACGCCTCAAACGCGATAACCGAGCCGTCTGCCTCGTATTTCGCAAGCTGCTCGCCGTAAGCCTTATATTCCTCGTAAATCGCGTCAAGGTCAAGCGGCTGCCCTCCGTAAACCTTTTCAATCATCAGGTTGTTTATCTCGCCGGTGTTCTTGACGAGCTTTTTCAAACACTCGGGACGGCACAAATCGTACATTCTGATGCCGATACGTCTAGCCTTGTCGGTGTAGCAAGGACCGATACCGCGACCTGTTGTGCCGACGTTAACGCCCGTCTGCTTCGCCTTGAACTCCTCCTCAAGCCTGTCAAGCTCGCGGTGCCACGGCATAATAATATCCGCGCGCGCGTCAATTCTGAGGTTGTCGCAAGTAACCCCGCGCTTGTTCATCTCGGAGATTTCCCCCAAAAGCACCTTCGGGTCAACGACAACGCCGCTTCCGATAAGGCAGGTTGCCTTCGGATACAAAATTCCCGACGGAAGCAGATGAAGCTTGTAAACCTCGTCGCCGTGAACAACCGTGTGACCTGCGTTGTTTCCGCCGCTCGAGCGAATAACCAAGTCCGCCTTCTTCGCCATAATATCGATGATTTTGCCCTTGCCCTCGTCGCCCCACTGGGTTCCGACAATAACGCTTGATGACATAACAAATTCCTTCCTTAATATGTTAATTTCAGTCTGCCGAAAATCGCCAGCCTGTCAAAAATGTTACTTGATAATTCTTCCGCGCTGATTTGCGCCCTTGTCCTTTTCCTTGAGAGCAAGCGGTTCTTCCTTACCGCCTTGGTCGGTGAACACGTTGTCCTCAACATAATCGGGGATTTCGGGATTTTTCTCGCCTGTTTTCTCGTAATAGGGGTTGATAAGCACCCTTTGAATTGTCGGATAGCAGCAGAAAAACGATATAAAGCAAAGCCACGCAAACGGCACAATCGGCGTGAGGAACACCACAAAAAGCCAGAAAAACCAGATAAGCGCCGCATAGCCGAAAAAGCACGCAAAGGTGATTATATCGCCGATGGGATTGAGGAAAACCAGCAAAAGCGAGTTTACGACGATTTGCCCGAGCTTCAAATCCAGCGCGACAATCTGCGGGTAGATGTAAAAGCTCATCATCATAATAAGCGCAACTCCCACAAGGCACAAAACGTAAAGCACGGTTGCCGTGGTGTCCATATCGGGATGGCTCGCGTAGAAAAGTATCGCGAAAACGCCAAGCGCGATTGCCAGCAAATCCAGCAGCCCTATCGGGAGCGCCTGTTTGAAATTCTTCTTAAACTCTTTCTTGAAATCGTGGAAAATAAACTGCGGGCGCTCGAGGTAAAAATTCCTCATAATCGCCGTCATAGCCGCGGTTGCCGGACCGATTGTCACGACGGGCAGGCAGAAAAGAAAGTAAATCAGATTTATCTGAAAGAATTTCCAAAACTTGCTGAAAAACAGCTCCCAAAAGCGAAAGAACGGCTTTTTCTGTCCTGCGTTTTTGGAGACGCCGCTTCCCGCAACGCCGTTGTTATAAAACAAACCCATTTTATCACACCTTATTTTTTATCATCGAAAGTTACATCAAGTACGGCTGAACAAAAATTCCCGCAATCATCACCAAAGCGAGAATTATCGCGGCGACTCGACAGATTTTCATAAGCCTTTCGCGCTTTTTGTCGTTCATAGAAATCACTCCCGAAAATGCCTTCAGCACACAAAATCATTATACACCAAACAGCCTTATTCTGTCAAGGGGCTTTTGCCGGTTACGCAGTCAAAGCCGTTTGAGCTCACGGCGTAGATTTTTCCGCCCGCAGCAAACGCTCTCGTAAAGCCCGTCTTGTCGTCATAGAGCGTCTTTGAGCCCTCGTTTTTGCCGAAAA
>CAMEQX010000048.1 GCA_945933905.1 uncultured Clostridia bacterium | reverse complement strand
TCTTCCCGAGAACGCGTTCGAAGATATCGCAGACCTGTTTTTCCTCCTCGCTGCGCGGCGGCTTGTACTCGTGCTTTTTCTGCTCGCCCGCGATAATTTCCTTCATAACCTCGTTTCGCTTGATTTTAAGCGTGGTGGTTTTTGGGAAATCCTTTGTCCTGAAGGTAATTCCGCTGATTTTCTTATATGTAGGCATTTTCGCGTTAAGGTCGCGGATTGCGTCCTTCGCGGTTTCCTTTTCGGTTGACGAAACGAGCTGTACCATCGCGCAGATTTTGCCCTTGTGCTGATACACCATCGATTCCTTTATGCACTCGATTTCGTTGAGATGCTCCTCCAGCTCCTCGGGATAGATATTCTTGCCGTTGTCGAGGATAATGAGGTTTTTCTTGCGTCCCGTGATGAAAATGAACCCGTCGTTATCGACATATCCGAGGTCGCCTGTCCTGAGCCAGCCGTCGTCGAAAGCCTCTGCGGTAGCCTCGGGATTTTTATAATATCCGAGCATCACGGACGGGCTCTTGACTTGAATTTCGCCGTCCTGAATACGAACCTCCGTGTCTTGAATAAGCTTTCCGACAGAACCGATTTTGTTCCCGAAATCCGGCGAATTTGTGCTGATAACGGGCGAAACTTCCGTCATTCCGTAGCCCTGATAAACCTCAAGACCGATTTTCTGCAAAATCTCCGCTGTTTCGTCACGAAGAGGCGCTCCGCCTACAAGCAGTCGCTTCATCTGCCCGCCGAATTTCTTGTGAATTTGCGCGAAAATCTGATGCTCCGCGTTAATTCCGACTTTTTTCAAGCCCTTGCACAAGCCAAGTCCCACGTTGAATTTTTTGCTTTGAACGGGGTCGCTCAGCGCGTCGCGGATTTTCTTCGCGAACAAATCCGCCATCATCGGAACAACAAGCATCAGCGTCGGCTTGAAAAGCTGCATATTTTTGATGATATTTTCGAGGCTGTCGTTTATGCAGATTGTCGCGCCCGCGTACAGCACGCCGAGGTTGTTGACGGTGAGCTCAAAGGTGTGATGAATGGGCAAAACGGACATAACGATAGCGGGATTTTGCTTGTTAAACCCGCACGGAATGATGTTCTGCACGTTGCTCGTGAGATTTTTATGCGAAAGCATAACGCCTTTTCCCGTGCCGGTCGTGCCCGAGGTGAAAATCAGCTCCGCAAGCGCGTTTTCGTCGATTTCGGGCAGTTCGGAAATCTCGGTTTTTCTGATTTCGCGGAAACGTTTGCTCTCAAACGGAATGATTTCCGTGAGCTTTTCGGAGCATTTTTCGTACTCGTCAATTTTCTCGGAAAACTCGGGCGAAATGAACATCATATCGACGTCGCCCATACGAATAAGGTTTTGGATTTCTTCCGTCGGGAGCATTTTGTCGAGCGGCACGGCGACATTTCCGCTCATCGTGATGCCGAAATACGCGGTTATCCAGTCATAGCTCGCCGAGCCGAGAATAGCGATATGCTTGCCGAAAACGCCGTTTTTCGCGAAATGCGAAGCAATTTTTCTGCTGTCCTCGGCAAGCTTTCGGTAAGATTTTTCGGTGACATTCCCGTAGGTGAGATACCGATACGCGATTTTGTCGTCATACTGCGCGATGTAGTCAACATAATCTTTGAGCGTCATTTTTTCCATTTCAACAATCCTTTCTTTAATCAGCCTTTAAATCAATCAGAATTTCTTCGATTTCCTTTGCGCTGAGCCGTTTCGGACAGCCCTGAGTTGCCGCCTCGGACAAAATCCGCTTTGTCATCGCGGGGAAGTCTTTTTCGGCGAATTTTTCGGGTATTCCGAGCGTTTTTTCAAGCGCGCGGATTTTCCCGATAAACTCCTCGGCGGTTCTTGCGGTTTTGCTTCTCACGGCAAGCTTTTTCAAGCGGTTTTGCGCCTCGGGAAGCGATTTCTCGAGAACTCTCGGCAGTACCGCCGCGCAAGCCAGCCCGTGCGGGATATGATAGGTTTCGCCGAGCCGATGAGCAATCGCGTGAACCAAGCCCACTCCCGTTCGCCGAAAATTCAGTCCCGCTTTATAAGCCGCCTCAGCCATTTTCAAGCGCGCGTCTTCGTTTTTCGGCTCTTTGGCAACAACGGGAAGCTGCGCGAAAATTTCCCGACAAACCTCTGGCGCGGATTTTAAATCCTCGGCAAAAGTCTTGGCGTTTGTGCTGATAAACGCCTCAACGCAGTGGGTGAGCGCGTCCAGTCCCGCGTAAACGGTCGGCTTTTGCGGCACGTTTTCAAGCAGCGCGCTGTCGAAAACAATCTTCTCGGGCAAATATCTGTCCGATAAAAGCGGCAGTTTTTTGTGCCTTTTCGCGTCCGTGATGACGGAGAAAAAGGTGATTTCCGAGCCCGTGCCCGAGGTTGTGGGAACGGCGAAAATCGGCGCGGATTTTTTGCACGGAACAACATAAAGGCTCATCATTTTCACGGAAACCGCGGGATTTGCCGCCCGAAGCGCAATAACCTTCGCGCAGTCCAAAACCGAGCCGCCGCCCACGGCAATCACGCAGTCGCAGCCGTTTTCACGGAAAACCGCAAGCCCTTTTTCGACGTTTTCGATGGTGGGGTCGGGGACGATTTCCGAGAAAAACACGGCTTTTATCCCGTTTTTCGCGAGATTTTCCGTGAGCTTGTCCAGCATTCCGCGATTTCTCACGGTTTTGCTTGTCACGATAAATGCGCCTTTACAGTTCCTCTGCAAAATATCCTCGTAGATTTTGTCGGCGGTGTTTCTCCCGCTCACAATGGGAACGGGTGCTGTCTTTTTTGTCGTCAAAAACCAACGAACAACTCCTTGTCTGAAGCCCGACATTGTTTTTACTCCTTTTGTATCTTACTACACATACTGTTTGTTTACATTATAGCATTATTTATCGCTCTTGTCAAATGTTTTCCGAAAAAAATCCGCACTCACTGAAAAGTAAGTGCGGATTTTACTTTGATTATGCTCCTGTGCCGTTGTACTTCATTGCTCCGAACATCCACAGCTTGTAGCTCAAAAAGAAGAACACCAGCGCAACAATCGGCGACAGCCACGACAAAAGCGGAACTTCATCGGGGCGCAGTATAACAAGGCTCGGATAATACGCGATAAACGCGATAGGGATAACAAACGTGAAGATAAAGCGGAAAATCGAGCTGAAAATCGTGACGGGGTATTTCGCGTAGTCCTTCATTTTGTTGATGAAATCCAGCACGAAGAACGAGTTTTGCATCCAAAAGCAAGCGGACGCCGCGGCATTTTGAAGTGCAATCATAACCAGCGAAGCCGAAATCAGAAAGACAATCATTTTCAGCAGCATAAGCGCCGAAAAACCAAGCCCGAGCATATTCCACGAGTAAATCAGAGTGCCCAGTCCGAACAGGAATTGTCCTATTCCTTTGATATCGAAAACCTCCGACTGAAAGTAGAAAAACAGGTTTATCGGGCGGAAGCAGTATTTGATGAAATCGCCCGAATACACCCGCATACGAAGGTTCCAGTTGTTGTCGAAAAAGCACTGCACGGGGGTGAGCGCAATCAGCGAAAATCCGTACAAAAACAGCATTTCATAATAGCCCCAGCCGTTTATTGAAGGGAAATTCTGAAACAAAATCCAAAAGCTTATAAATCCCGCGACATTTGTGAAAATCATACCGATTGTGGATATGATAAAATCCGCGCGATAGCTCATTTTGCTTTTGAGGTCCTGAGCCAAAATTTTGCGATATATTCTGAAGTAAAAACCAAGACTTTTTCTTTTCATAAATCAGCCTCCGTTCACGGTAATCTGCCTGAGCGAGATTTTCCAAAATACTCTGCTCACGATGTTCATTAAAACGCACCAGAAAAGCTGAATTCCAAGCGTTGTGAGGAGCTTTGCGGGCTCGGGGTTTCCGTCGAGGAGAACCGACAGCGGCGCGTTGTAAATCGACTGAAACGGCAGATATTGTACGATAGTTTTGAACGGCTCGGGGAAGAACGCAATCGGGATTGTCGCGCCCGAAAGCAGCAAAACGATAACCGGCTTCATCATATTTATTCCCCAGATTGACTCGGTGTAAAGGCAGATTGTTCCCGTGATAAAATCTATGCTGTAATTTATCGACACCGCGAAAACAACGGAAATCACAAAATACAGCAAATTCCAGCCGAGCGGAATTGCGCCGTTTGTGACGATTGTCACGACAATAAAGGTCGGCAAAAACGTGAAGAAAAACTGCGTGACGGCGGTTCCCGAGTACGACCAGAACAGGAAGCTTCTGTATTTCATCGGCTTTAGAAGGTCAAGCGCAATTTCTCCCGACTGCACGCGGCGCCCGATTTCCCATACAACGTACATTTCCATAAAATTGAACAGCGCGGTTGCCAGCACCAGATAAATCAGTGTGTCGGAGAACGTCATTCCGTTCACCACATCCGTGTCAACGGACGCGAAAATCGCCTGCCACAAGTGGTAGATAACCACGAGATACAGCAGATTCCCCGCGACCACGACAAGCGTGCTCAGACGGAATTGAAGGCTCTCGATGATTCCCGCGCGTGTGAGCGTAAAACATCTTTTTATATTCACTTGACGCCCTCCTCGTAGATTTTCTTGATAACCTCCTCCGTGGAGATTTCCTCAAGCTGCATATCGCGGATTTTGTAGGTTTTTTGAAGCTGCGAAAGCACGTCCATAACCGTTGATTTCGCCTCGTCAACAAGCACGGAAATCCACTCGTCGTTGGCGCTTACGCTGAATTCGGGGAACTCGGCTGCGATTTTCTCGGCGGTTTCCGAAAGGCTTCCGGAAACGCGGATTTTAAGCGTTCTGTAATAGCCGAAGAAGCCCTTGAGATGCTCGATATCGTTGTCATAGAGCATCTTTCCCTTATCGATGATGACAATTCTGCGGCAAAGCGCGTCCACGTCGCCCATATCGTGCGTGGTGAGGATAACGGTTGTGTTTTTCTCCTTGTTGAGCGCGTGAATAAGCGTGCGGATTTTCGCCTTCATCGACACGTCAAGACCGATTGTCGGCTCATCGAGAAAGACGATTTTCGGGTTATGTAAAAACGCCGCGAGAATATCGCTCAGAGTGCGCTGTCCGAGGGACATTTGGCGCACGGGCTTGTGCAGAAGCGGCTCGATATCGACAAGCGACTGATACAGCTCCAGCATATCCTTATAATCCTTATCGGTCACGCCATAGATATCTTTCAGGATTTTGAACGACTCGACCAGCGGGAGCGCCCACCAGAGCTGCGTTCTCTGCCCGAAAACAACGCCGATATTCTGCGCGTTTCGGGTTCTGTTTTTGTACGGTATGCAGCCGTCAACGAGAATTTCACCCGAAGTCGGCTCAAGAATACCCGTCATCATCTTGATTGTCGTGGATTTTCCCGCACCGTTCGGCCCGAGATATCCGACAATTTCTCCCTGCGTGATATTCATACTTATGTTATCGACCGCGCGGACGATTTTGTAATCCCGCGAAAACAGGTCTTTCAGGCTTCCCTTCAACCCCTCGCGGCGATTTAACACTTTAAATTCCTTTGTAATGTTCTTGATTTCAATAATGTTTGACATAAATTACCTCGCATTCCCATTCTTCGTGACCGATTTCATTATACAAAATCTTCTGCGTTTTTTCAAGTATTTCCCCGATAAGATGTTAAATTTCCCGATAAGTTTCAAAAAACGCGCGATATTCGGGTTTTTTATTATTGCACAAAACCTTCCTCGTGTCAAGGAAAATTTTCCTTCAAATTACTTTAAGCAACAAAGTGAGCAAAAACTCTGCTTGCTTTTCGGGTGAAAAAAGTGAAATTTGAATTTTGAGATGAAAAATATTGCAAAAAACTCCGAAAAGTGCTATAATATGAAAAAAGATTTGGAAGAGGACGGAAGATGGTTCAGTTTTCTCAGATATTTACGGCGAACGGCTCGGCGTTTTTGCTTATGCTGCTGCTGAAGCTTCACATACACAGTCAGGTGAAGAAAAGCTCGCTTTTTGACGCAAGGCTTTTGTCTGCGATGATATATTTGACGATGTTCCAGTGCATTTGGGATACTGTTGTTTTCGCGATTGACGGACAAAGCTTTCCTTTTGCGCGGGAGCTCAATTACATAGGAAACATTTTGTATTACATCCTGAACGTCACGATTGCATATTTGTGGCCGCTTTTCACGGAATATAAGCTAAACGGAAGCAAATCCCGACTGAAAAAGCAGGCGATTTATTCGGGAATACCGCTTGCGGTTTGCGCGGTTTTGGTTGCGCTCACGCCGATAAGCAGCTTCCTTTTCACGATTACCGAGGAAAATCATTACGAGAGAAACGGGTTTAATTTCCTTCTTCCCACGGCGCTTATTTTCCTTTATCTTATTTACGGAACAATCAAGGTTTATATTCACCGTCGAAGCAAGGGAAAATATATGATATTCCCCGTGGTTTATTTCGTGACGCCGATTGTGATTTCGGTAACGGTACAGGCGTTCTTTTACGGGATTTCGCTTATTTACATCGGAATAGCGATAGGTCTGACGGGAGTTTACATCAGCACTCAAAGCGAGTCCGCATATATCGACCAGCTTTGCGGCGTTTACAACAGGCGCTATTACAACGATTATATCCGCGCCTTCTTCAATTCCAAGAACAAATCCGCCTTGATAACCGGCGCGCTGATTGATATGGACGATTTCAAGCCCATAAACGACAGCTTCGGTCACGATGTCGGCGATGAAGCGCTTGTGAAATTTAGCTCGATTTTGCGGAAATATATGAGGGAAATCGGCTTTGTGGTGCGCTTTGGCGGCGATGAATTCGTGCTTATTTCGGAGCGCTTCGAAAATGCCGTGGAAAACGCCGTCGCGAAGATTTTAGAGGAGCTTGACGCCGTGAATTCCTCGGGCGAAAACAAATACAAGCTGCAATTCTCCTATGGAATTGCCTCCGTCACCGCCGACAAAAGCTCCGATGATTTCCTTAAAAATATGGACAGCAGAATGTATGAAATGAAAAGGCAAAGAAAGCTCGACCGCTGAATAGATTAAAAACAGGAGAATTCAGCCTGTTTTTAATTTAATTTGCATTTTGTATTGCATTTTCAATAATTGTGTGCTATAATAAAAAAAGTTATTGCAAATTCAAGGGAAACGGGGAAGGGTTATGACAATTCAAGAGTGTTATCAGCGGTTTGGCGGGGATTTTGACGAGGTTAGAAAGAGACTTCCGAGCGAAACGCTGATAAAGAAATTCATCGCGAAATTTTTGAACGACGGCAGTTTTCCCGACTTAAAAGCCGCTTTTGCCGAGGGCGACCGCGAGCGAGCTTTCCGCGCGGCGCACACGCTCAAGGGCGTTTGCGGAAACCTCAGCCTGAGCCGACTTCTTCTCTCCGCGTCAAAACTCACCGAGCTTCTTCGCTCCGAAGCCGCAAAAATCCCCGAGGGTGCCGCAGCTTTGCTTGACGAGGTTGAAAGCGACTATGAGCTCACCGTGGGCGCAATCCGCGCTTTTCTTGACGAGGAAAACTAAGTTTTGTCGAATAACAGCGAAATCTCTCGAGCGCTTTTCGGGAGATTTTTCTTGTATTGACAGGCTTTTCCGTTTGTGATATAATAAACTAAAGCAAAAGGGAAACGGGCGTTTTCGTCCTTTACAGAGGGAATTCAGATAGAATGAACGATACTTCACATTTATTTTTTGCAAAACGCGAGAACAATCCAAAGCGGGATTTTATCATCTTGAACACGCGACAGGCGAAGCATTTTCCGTCTTCTCCCGAAAGCGCGCTTGAGCTTATGGAACAGCTCGGCGAGCGGCTTTCCGCGGACGGACGAGCAGACAAGCCGACTGTTGTGATAGGCTTTGCGGAAACCGCCGTGGCAATCGGCGCGGTTGCGGCGGGATTTTTCCGCGACTGCTTTTACGTCACCACAACCCGCGAAAATCTGCCCGATTGGGCGAATTCCGTAAACTTTGAGGAAGCGCACAGCCACGCAAGTCACCACGCCTTGTGCGTTCGGGACGAGGAGGTTTTTCGGCGCGCGGAGCAGGTTGTTCTTGTCGATGACGAGTTCACCACGGGCAGCACGGCAATCAACCTGATAAAAGCGCTTGGCGGCTGTCTTGCGCGGGATTGCCGCGTGTACGCGGGAGCGTTTGCCGCTTCCGAGGAGAGCCTTGAAAACCTTCGCGGCGCGGGTATTACGCCGATAATTTTGTCGCGGCTTGAGGATATCGAAAACCG
>CAMEQX010000047.1 GCA_945933905.1 uncultured Clostridia bacterium | reverse complement strand
GCTTTAAAATCGGGAAAAAATCCACGAACTACATACTCTCCTGCGCGCAAAACTGGGCGGACGAGGGTATAGACAGCGTTGAAGCGGCAAACGAGAAAATCCTCGCTCTTGAGAAGAATTTCACAATCGCAGAGCAGCTCCGCGAGGCTATGGAGCTGAAATCCAAGCTCACCGCGAAAATGAAGGAATTTATCCGCGTGTGGACGGAGGACTGGGGTTTTTCCGAGGAGATGATTATGCTCTGCTACGAGAAAACCGTCAACGCGAAGAATGATTTTAAGTTTGAATACGCAAACAAAATTCTCGAAAACTGGAAGGACGCGGGACTTTACACAAAAGAAGCCGTTGAAGCCGCGGATTTAGCGCGCAAAAAGCCTGTTAAAACGGCAAGCGCTGCGAAAAACGAAAACAAGTCGTTTGATATCAACGATATTATGTCAAAAATCAACAATCGCTGAGATTGCGGAGGTTTTTTATGCCTATAAATAAGGAATATATCTTAAAAGCCCGCGAAAGAATTGATAAAATTCATTCCGAAAACAAGCACCTTGAGGAACAGCGGCGCGCTGAAATTCTGCAAAAAATCCCGCGTTTTATCGACTTGGAGATTAAACTCGCCGATACTGCTTCAAACGTGATTTCACTTATTGCGGCAAACAGCCCGAATATTAAAGAGAAGATAAAAAAAGCGTCCGAGGAAAACCTTGCTGTTCAGCGCGAAATGGAGCGTCTGCTCACGGAAAACGGCTATGACAAGAATTATCTCGACCAAATCTACACCTGCGCAAAATGCGGGGATACGGGTACTGTAAACGGTGAATGGTGCGAATGTTTGAAAAAAAGCGCGAACAAGCTCGCCGCAGAGGAGCTTAACAAGCATTCCCCGCTCAACCTCTGCTCTTTCGAGAGCTTTCGCCTGTCGCTTTATCCCGAGCAATCGAATAACGGCGATAATCCTCGCGAGGAAATGAAAAAAGTTCTCCAAATCTGCGTTGATTTTGCAGAGAATTTTAAGGGCAGCGAAAAAGGCTTGCTTATGATAGGCGGCACGGGACTTGGAAAAACGCACCTTTCGCTTGCGATTGCGGCAAAGGTTATCGAAAAGGACTTTTGTGTGGTTTACAACTCGGTGCCAGAGCTTCTGAGAACCATCGACAACGAGCAATTCGGCAGAAGCACGGGAGATACGCTTTCGGTTATCTCGGAGTGCGACTTGCTTATTCTCGACGATTTGGGAGCCGAAAATGTAAACGAGCGCAACGCTTCTCGGCTCTACGAAATAATCAACGGCAGAATTTGCCGCTCGCTTCCGATGATTGTCAGCACAAATCTTTCGCCGGTTGAGCTGACAAATAATTACAGCGACAGAATTATTTCAAGGCTTTTCACAATGAAAACGCTTGCATTTAAAGGCGATGACAACAGATTTAAATTATAAAAAATTCAGGAGGGAAAAAATATGGCTAAACACAAAATCGGCATTCTCACAAGCGGCGGCGACTGCCCCGGACTCAACGCGACAATTCGCGGCGTGGCAAAGGCAACCTATGAGGCTTTCGGCGAGGACAAGGTTGAAATCATCGGAATTCACGACGGCTATCACGGGCTTATTCACGGCGATTACAAGGCTATGGAACCGTCGGATTTCTCGGGAATTCTGACAACGGGCGGCACTATCCTCGGTACCAAGCGCACGCCTTACAAGATGATGCAGATTATCGAGGACGACAAGGTTGACAAGGTCAAGGAAATGAAGGACACCTACAAAAACCTCAAGCTTGACTGCCTGTTCACGCTCGGCGGAAACGGCACCCACAAAACCGCGAATATGCTCTCCGAGGAGGGACTCCACGTTATCGGTCTGCCCAAAACCATCGACAACGATATCTTCGGCACGGACGTTACTTTCGGTTTCCACACGGCTGTTGACATAGGAACCGAGGTTATCGACAGAATTCACACAACCGCAAACTCCCACAGCAGAATTATGGTTATCGAAATTATGGGAAACAAGGCGGGCTGGCTGACGCTTTACAGCGGACTTGCGGGCGGCGCGGATATTATCCTCATTCCCGAAATCCCGTTTGATATCGCGAAGGTAGCGAAGGCTTGCCAGAGAAGAGCGGACGCGGGCAAGGCGTTCTCGATTATCGCGGTTGCGGAAGGCGCTTTTGATATCGAAGAAGCAAAGCTGAAGAAAAAGGAGCGCGCAAAGGCAAGAGCAGAGCGCGGCGAGGTTACGGCAACCGCGCGTATTGCCAAGGAAGTTCAGGCAAGGACAGGTCTTGAAACGAGAACGGTTATCCCCGGTCATATCCTCAGAGGCGGCTCTCCGTCCGCTTACGACAGAATTCTTGCAACGCAGTTCGGCGCTCACGCAGCAAGACTGCTCAAACAGGAGAAATTCGGCTACACGGTAGCGATGGTTGACGGCAACATCACTGAAAATAAGCTCGTTGATGTCGCGATGAAAACGAAATTTGTTGAAGAAAACGATATGATGGTTCTCACGGCAAAGGATATCGGCATCTCTTTCGGCAACTAAAAATCAAGGCGGGGCGCCCTTCCCCGCCTTTTTTGCACTTTTTGTCGAAAACTTACAATATTTTTTTTGAAAAGCCCTTGACAAACGATTGTTTTTGTGTTATAATACTATTTGTTGAGTGACAAGTCGCTTGATTTTATATCGCGGGATGGAGCAGCTCGGTAGCTCGTCGGGCTCATAACCCGAAGGTCGTTGGTTCAAATCCAGCTCCCGCAACCAGCGTGCCGCTGGACCCTTTTCGTACAGGGTTCAGCGGTTTTTTGCGTTTCTGCTCGGAAACGTGGAAATCTTTTTAGTCACGATATCACACTTGAGGACGGTTTATAGAACCGTCCTCTTCTGCGTTTTTGTCAATTTCGCACAAGCACGAAATTGACAAAAGTTGCGGGTTGTGCTTGCAATTACCTTTTCACCTCTGTTTATCGTCGGAGGTGATTTTTTTTGCAAAAATTTCTCGTTTATCCTTGACAAAACAGCGTTTGTGTGATATAATAGTGTAAAGATAACGAACGTTAGCTATAAAGAAGGAACCCTATGAAAGTGATTTTACTCAACGACAAGCAGCGAATGAAAATCATCAACGCCGCAAAACCCACAAAAAAGGATTTTTTCTCCTATCAAAACCTAAATCTCCTCACGGCTGTTTATGATGAAAAAAACACCTACCTCACGCTCGCGAGATATATGTCATCTGCGATAACGCGCACGGGCGACAACTCCGACGAGTACACCTACGCGCTTCTCACGCCGCTTGGATGCTCAACGTTTTTGTGTATTGAGAGAAGTGGTGAAATCGTGGGATTGACCTATCCGCTCCCCTTTTTCCTGTCAAAATCAAAGGTTGAGGAAATGATAAAGTTATACCGCGAGAGCTTTTCCGAACACCGCGCACTTCAAAAATCCGCGCTTTCGACAATGGACTTGGACGGCAAGAATTTCACCGATTGGTTTCTCGAAAACAACTGCTTTAACAAGTAAAAAACGTGGCTGCTTTACAACAGCCACGTTTTTTTATTCAATTTTCACGTCAATATCCTCAGGCTGCTTTTCAACCTTCACTTCAACGTCCTCGGGAAGTTCGTTTCTGGGGGTATAGCCCTTATGCGGAATTGTATCGATTATGTTGAGGAACAGATTTTGAATAACCTTATTGAAGTCGATACTGATATCGAGGATTTTGCTTTCTGCCGCGTATCCGCCCGCCATTGACTTATGTCCGCCGCCCGAGCCTACGTCCTTGAGCGCGTCCGAAACAATCTGTCCCGCGTGCAGCTCCTCGATTTCCGAGCGCACAGAGAACTTAAATCCATCGTTTCTCCTCGTATATACAACAGAGAAATTCACAAGGTCAACGTTTAAAATAAAGTCGGAAATCGTCGCGATAAATGCGTCCGTGCAGTAGAAATTCAAGAACGCAAACGCAACGCCATCATAAACCTCGATATTTCTCATACTGTCAACAAACGCGTTCAGCTCGTTGTACTCGATTTCACCCGATTGGAAATGCCTGATAAGACGGTTGTCGGCTTTCGGGAAAAGGTAGGAGTAAATGTCAACGTCAAGCTGCGTCACGCCGCGGGTAAAGTCGCGCGTATCGCATTTCAGCCCGTACAGCAGCGCCGTTGCAACCGAGCCCGGCATATCTATCTTATACTGGCGGTAATAGTCTGCGATAATCGTCGAGCAGCTTCCCACCATTCTTATATCGCGGTATTTGTAGTCGTCAACAACGCAGAACACGGGATGATGGTCAATAACCGCAACCTCGTTTCCGATAAGGTCAAGAATATTCGCGTTTCCCTTCTGGCTGTCAACCGTGATGATATAATCCTCGGACGTCATATATTTCAGCTCGCTGTCCGCGGTCATATCAATCTGAAATTCGCTCACCATATTTGCCGTCATAGCGCGCTCTATGTTTCCGTGATGACAAATTACGGTTTTAATCTTGAATTTTCCCAAAAGCACCTGAAGTCCATACGCGCTTGCAATCGCGTCCGGATCGGGAAAATTATGCGTTTGAATATAAACGCGGTGACCTTTAAGCAGGTCGATGAGTTCGCTTAATTTCTGCGACATAAGCGGCTCCCCTTACCCTTTCGTTTTTTATGTATTTATATACATCTGCATTATTACTATTATTTTACCATATTTTTTCATATTATTCAAGTACATAATCATCATTAAAACTCGTAATTTTGCACAAAACTTTACGGCAATTTTTATGCAACATATTTACAACAATCTTTTTGCTATAATTTTTCGCTTTTTGTGAACAATATCAGCGAAAGGATTGATTAAAATGAAAAGAATGATTTCGGCGCTTTTGACCGTTATTCTGACGGGAAAAATTGCGTTTGCGCAGGCGCCTTACTCTTATCTCGATGAATACGACAACAAAAAGGTTGCATACGGCGTAGGAAACGACACGGACTCTATGAACCGACCGCTCGGCGCAATCGCAGCTCAAAAGCAGTACGGCGATAAGAACGCGCTTTTTATCGGCGAAGCGGCAAATAAGCGGCTTTGGCTGACGTTTGACGAGGGTTATGAAAATGGTTACACCAAAAATATCCTCGACACGCTTGCTTCAAAGGGCGTGAAAGCAACGTTTTTCATCACTCAGGATTACGCCGAGAAAAACCCCGGACTGATTAAGCGTATGATTAACGAGGGGCACACCGTCGGAAACCACTCGTACAGCCACCCGTCCCTCCCCGAATGCTCAAACGAGGACTTGCACAACGAGATTATGCAGCTGCACAACTATATCTCGGATAGGTTCGGATATGATATGTACGTTATGCGTCCGCCGAAGGGCGAGTTTTCCGAGCGAGTTCTCGCGTGCGCGAAGGAGCTTGGCTACACCACGGTTTTGTGGAGCTTCGCTTATCAGGATTGGCTCACCGACAATCAGCCCGAGACGTCCGCCGCTTTCGAGAAAATCACCTCGAAAACGCATAACGGCGCGGTTTATCTTCTTCACGCGGTTTCCAAAACCAACGCAGAGATTTTGCCCGAGGTCATCGACTTCTGGCACGAAAACGGCTATATCATCACGCCGATGTAATCAAAACGCCTTTCCCTGTTCAAGAGAAAGGCGTTTTTTTATTCGGTGAACTTTGTAAAAACCTCCGCTGTTCTCGCAGACGGCCGCTCAAACCGCGCCGAGTTCACGAAAACAACCTTTGCGCCGTTGTAAATCATCGCAGAGAAAACGTCGTCAAACGCAAGCGTGTCGTAGGTGAGCTTGTCCGACGCGATTATGTAAGCGGGCTGCAAATTTTCAGCCAAAACGTATCCCTCGGACTTGCACAAATTCTCTCCCGTAAGGCTCAAAACCGCGCTCTCAAACGTGTCCGAGCCCGCAAGCGTCAGCTTCTCGGTAACGTAAATAAAGCTCTCTGTTTTGACGTTTTTCGCTGCGTTTTCGAGAACCGCACGCGCGCGCTTTGCCGTTTCAAGAGCCTTTGTTTCACCCTTCAGCGAGTCGGCAAGCTCGTTTCCGTAAAACGCCGCCGAAATCTCCTTATACAGCGTGCTGTACTCCTCAAGATTTCTCGGTGCTTTCAGCGTCAGCACCTTAATTCCCGCTTGATTTAGCTTGTAAATCTCGCGCTCCGACAACAGCGACAGCGTGAAAACCGCGTCCGGCTTCAGCTTAATAATTCCGTCAAGGTCGGGATTTTCCGTGCTTCCGAGCGTTTTCAGCGAAAGATTTTCGGGGAAATCGCAGTAGTCGCTCACTCCCACAAGCCTGTTTTGAAAGCCGATTTCGCAAATTATCTCGGTGACTGCGGGCGACAGCGAAACCGCTTTCTCAACCGCTTTTTCCAGCGTTACCCCGCAGACCTCGGCGGGAAACGGCAGACTTTCTTCAATCTCGCTTGTTCCGGAAACCGAGATTTCCGACGGGATTTGCTGCTCCGCCTCGCAGCCGCTCAAAAGAAAAACTACCAAAAGCGCCGCGCACAAGAATTTCTTTATGTTAAAAGACATAATCAGTACTCCAAATTCAGCTCAATTCTTCCCTTAAGCCAATCCACAAACTGCCTTGCAACTCTCGGCGAGCGCCCGCCTCTTCTTGAAGAAAAACGCTCCGCTGCCGCGAAAAGACGCTCCTCGGGAATTTCAATCTTCATATCCTCGGCAAGCTTTTTCACGATATCAAGATAAATCTGCTTGTCGGGACGCAAAAACGTGACGAAAAGCCCAAATCTGTCCGAAAGCGACATACTTTCGTCAATCGCGTCCGCGCCCGAAATCTCGCGGTCGGCAACGGTTTCACGCACGATTTTGCGGCGGTTTGTCGTGGCGTAAATCAGAATGTTCTCCGATTTATGCGCAAGCGAGCCCTCAAGAACCGCTTTCAGCGTGCCGAAACGGTCGTCGTTCTCGGCGAAGGAAAGGTCGTCGATGGTCACGATGAATTTCATATCGATTTTGCCGAGCTTCTCAAACAGCGCGGGAAGCGTGTTTATATCATTTCGCGCAACCTCAACCATTCTCAGCTCCTTGTACTCGTTGAAAATCGCCTTTACCGTCGAGGATTTGCCCGTTCCCCTGTCGCCGTACAGCAGGACATTCTGCGCGGGCTGATTGTGCAAAAAGCAAAGCGTGTTCTCGACAACCTGATTTCGCTGAACCTCGTAGTTTTTCAAATCGGCAAGCGTTATGCCGTCGGTTTTCAAAATCGGCTTGAGTTCGCCGTCAAACGAGAACGCGCGGTATTTCGCAAAAATTCCCGTGCCGTTTTTCCGAGCGAATTCAATGAAATAATCCGCGTTAAAATCGAATTTTCCGTTGTCATAAGCGGGCATTTCGCGGAGAATTTCGCTGTCCGAGAGCGTTTCGCGGAATTGCTCGGAGGTGAGCGAAACAAGCTCCTTAATTACGCTCAAGTCGTACTCAATCGCTTTTACAAGCGCGGGAGTACGCTCTTTAGCGCATTTCGCAACAACCGGCGAGTCCGAATAAACCAACAAATCGTGCAGATACTCGCCGAGCGTCTGCCCTTTTTCAAGCAGCGTGTTGACGATATCCGAATAGTATTCCTCGGGATTTTCGTAGCCGCAGCAGTAAAAATCCGTGAGCAGCACATCGTCCTTTACATTGAAAGCGCAGAAAGATTTCAGTTTTGCCAAGTTCATCTGTCATTTACCTCTGAAATTATTTTCAACATTCTCTCGAAATCATCGAAAGTGTTCATTTTTGAAAATTCATCGCGCAGCTTAGCCGCGCCGTTTATCCCGCGAATATACCAAGCCGCTTGCCGCCGCGCCTCTTTCATTCCCGTTTTCTCGCCCTTGTCCTCGATGAGAAGCGAAATGTGGCGGCGCATTATCTCGATTTTTTCCTCGAGCTCGGGCTCGGGGCGCGGAGTTTTGCCCTCGAAATAATCGCGGATTTGACCGAAAAGCCATGGTCTGCCGTAGGAGCCTCTGCCAATCATTACCAAATCGCAGCCCGTTTTTTCGTACATCGAAACACAGTCCGAAACGCTCGACACATCGCCGCTCGCGATTACGGGGATTTTCACCGCGGCTTTCACGGCTTTTATCACGTTCCAATCGGATTTTCCCGTGTAAAGCTGATTTCGCGTTCTCGGGTGAACGCAAACCGCAGCCGCGCCGTTTTTCTCGGCAATTTTCGCGATTTCAACCGCATTTATCGTGCCCTCGTCCCAGCCGCTTCTGAATTTCACGGTAACGGGGATTTTTGTCGCCGAAACAGCCGCTCCCACAAC
>CAMEQX010000046.1 GCA_945933905.1 uncultured Clostridia bacterium | reverse complement strand
GAGGGAATTCCGACGTTTGCTCCCGAGCATTTCTCGCGTATCCGTCAAAAAGACACGCTCAAGCGCAAGCAGTTCATCAAGGGCACAACGCAGATTGCCCAAGAGGGTGCAATTCAGATTTTCTCCGAGCCGCAAAGCGGTTTTGAGGAGGTTATCGTGGGAGTTGTCGGCGTGCTTCAGTTTGATGTTCTCGAGTATCGCTTGAAAAACGAGTACAATGTTGACATTATCCGCGAGGATTTGTCCTACGAATATATCCGCTGGATTACAAGCCAAAAGCATCTTGACGGCGGGCTGGACGAGCTGAAAAAGCTGGTTCTCACGTCCGATACAAAGCTTATTCAGGACGTTCGCGGAAACTACCTGCTGATTTTCACGTCCGAGTGGAACATCAAGTGGGCGCTCGACAAAAACGAAGGTCTTGAGCTTGCTGAATTCAGCAGAAACTAATTGAATAAAAAACGCGCGGCGCTTTCGATTGAACACGGTTTCTTTCGGGCGCCGCGGATTTTTTTTGCCCGAAAAAACTCGCTTTCGACAACCGATTTTGACATATTTCAGTCGAACGTTATTGTATAATATAAGTACAAGCGAGGTGATTTGCTTGACGGTTTACATCGACGTTCTGATAACACTCAATCTGTATATAAACTTCCTTCTTCTGCGAACAACAGCGCTTTTTCTTCGGCGGGGAATTCCGCAAGCAAAAGCGATATGGGCGGCAATTCTGGGAGCGCTCGGCTCGCTTATAATTCTCGCGCCCGCGCTTCCCTTTTACATAACCGTTCCGTATAAAATTCTGCTCGGCGCGGCGATAGTGCTGATTGCCTTCGGGAAGCAAAAACTCAAGGATTTTTTGATTTGCGAGCTGTTTTTTCTGCTTGCGGGATTTTTGTTCGGCGGTATTCTGACGGCAATTCGGACGTTTTTCTCGCCCGCGGGAATGCTCCTCAACAACGGCGTTTGCTTTTTCAACATACCGATTGCGGCGCTCGTTTCATTTACAGCGGGCGCGTATTTCCTGATGAAGTTGGTCAAACGGCTCTCCGAAAAGCGCAGCCGAAGAATTTGCACGGTCAAAATCACGCAAAACAGCGCGGAAATCTCGCTTCGCGGGCTTTGCGACACAGGCTGCGAGGTGCGGGATTTTTTCTCGGGAAAAGCCGTAATTGTCTGCGATTTCGACAAGGCTGCGGCGGTGCTGCCCGATGAAATTCTCGAATATCTCTCGGGAAATCCGCAAAAGCTCGAGAAAATCCGACTTGTCCCCTGCCGCACGGTTTCAAGCAGCGCGCTTATTCCCGTGTTCAAGGCGCAGAAAATCTTTGTTGACGGGAAACAAGCCGACGCTCTTGTTGGCGTGAGCAAGGAAAGGCTGGGAGACGATGTTGACTGCATACTAAACCCGAATATTATTCCGATATCTTAAAATAAGCAAAGGAGAATTGCAATGCTAAAGCGATTGATAAAACAGCTGAAATCCGCGGCAAAGCGCCTTATTATGCGCCGCGCGGAAAACTACGTCCACTATCTGAGCGGTCAGGAGCAGCTCCCTGCGCCGCTTACCAAAGAGGAGGAAGAAGCCGCGTTTAAGCTGATGGACACGGACTTTGACAAGGCTCGGGACACGCTTATTGTACATAATCTGCGGCTGGTGGTTTACATCGCGAAAAAGTTCGAGAACACGGGGATTTGGCTTGAGGACTTGGTTTCAATAGGCACGGTCGGGCTGATAAAGGCGGTGAACACCTTCAGCAAGGAAAAAAACATCAAGCTTGCAACCTACGCTTCGCGCTGTATCGAGAACGAAATTCTGATGTTTCTGCGAAAGTACAGCCAGTACCGCTATGACGTTTCCATAGACGAGCCGCTGAATGTTGATTGGGACGGAAACGAGCTGCTCCTGTCGGACGTTCTCGGAACGGAAAACGACTGCGTAAATTCGCATATCGAGGAGGAGGTTGAAAAGCAGCTGCTTCACGACGCGGTTAATCGGCTTGGCGAGCGTGAGCGGAGAATTATGGAAATGCGCTTTGGCTTGAACGGCTGCAAGGAAAAAACTCAAAAAGAGGTCGCTGATGAAATCGGTATTTCCCAAAGCTACATTTCCCGCCTTGAAAAGCGCATAATAAAGCAGCTTCGCGAGGATTTGGAGAAGGTTTGCAATTAAAAAACGGGCGTATGTTTTTTGCATACGCCCGTTCTGTTTGAAAATCGATTTTTAGCGGAGCTTGAACTCTGCGATAAGTCCCTTGAGAGTTTCCGCCTGTCCCGAAAGCTCCTCGGAAGCTGCAGCGGACTCCTCTGCGGTTGCGGAGTTTGTCTGAACAACGTTTGAAATCTGCTCAACGCCCGTGTTAATCTGTATAATCGAGTCGGCAGCCTCTGCGGAAGCGCTTGAAATGTCCGCATTCAGCTTCGCTACTTCGCCCGCAGATGTGGCAACCTGTTCCATCATCTGAGCAACCTCTCCTACAAGACCGTTGCCATGTTCAACCGCTCTGACGGTGTTCTCGATAAGCTCGTTTGTGTTGTTTGCAGCCTCGGCGGACTTGGACGCAAGGTTTCTTACCTCGTCGGAAACAACCGCGAAGCCCTTGCCCGCTTCACCCGCGCGAGCAGCTTCGATTGCCGCGTTAAGCGACAGAATGTTGGTCTGGAATGCGATATCTTCGATTGTCTTGATAATCTGACTGATTTGGTTGGAACGCTCCTTGATTTCCTCCATCGCGGAAACGAGCTCGCTCATCTTCTCGTTTGCGGAGTTCATCGCGCTGCCAGCCTCGTTTGTCTTTTCGCTTGCAGCCTTGGCAGCCTCGGCGTTTTGGTTAATCTGTCCCGCGATAATCTGAATTGTCGCCGCAAGCTCCTCAACGGAAGAAGCCTGTTCGGTTGCGCCCGAAGCCAGAGCCTGAGCACCCGCAGCAACCTGCTCGGAGCCCGAAGCCACCTGCTCGGAAGCCTGATTGATGTTCACCATTACCTCGTTTATTCTGGAAATGAAGCTGCTCTCGTTATCATAAATGGACTTGTATGCGCCGACATAAGCCGAGGGGTTGTTGCTTGTAACATTGAGATTGCCCTGAGAAAGCTCGTCAAACGCCTGGTCGATATCCTCGATAACCTCTTTTGTTCTCAAGCAAAGCGTTCTCATATTATCGGCAAGCTGACCAAGCTCGTCCTTTGAAACATAGTTGATTTGCGCGTCGAAATCACCGTTTGATACTCTCTCCGCAGCAGCGTGAACCTCCTTGATAGCGGAAACAAGCTGTTTTGTGAGATAAAGCGCAAGTACAATCGATATAATTGTTGCAGCAACGCCAAGTGCCGAAACAACTATCATCAAAGTCATACTTGAAGATGTGCCGTCCTCGTAAACCTTATTCGCGTCTATTACAGCCGCTTCGTGAACAGAGTCTATGGAGGTTTTTGCAGAAATCATATTCGGATAAACCTCGTTTATATAAAACTCATAAGCGCCGGTAACATCGTGGTCCTTGCAGTGCTCGGAGTATTTCTGGAAACCATTAAGCGAGGCTTTTAAGTAATTTTCCGCGTCGGTAAGAGAAGCCGATTTTCCGCCGTACAATGCGTTCATATCCTGAACGGCTTTGAGAATTGCATTGAGCTCTTCCTCAGCAAGAGAAAGCTTTTCAAGCTTCTTTGTTTCATCGGGTTCAACAGCCGCCTGCATCATATCCTTTGCGGCAGTCTGAATGTTTTCTTTCATACTGTCAACTCTTTGTACACACAAAAAAGATGTATTGAAAGAATTGATATCACCCGATACTCTTGAAAAACCGAAAGCTGCTAACACAACCAGCACTATTGTCATCAAAACAATTATTCCGAATGACAGAAGCAGCTTTTTTGAAACCTTTAAATTCTTCATAAGAATAGTCCTCTCATTCCCTTTTTTTGCCTTTTGGCTATAACTTAATTATATCACTTTCTCAAACCGATGTCAATAGAATTATGTCGATTTATCAATCATTTTTTTGCATTATATACATCAAAACCGAGTGAAAACCTCACCAAATCGCTTGAAAAATCATATAATCAAACAGCGGAATTTATGCCGCTAAATCTACGAGAAAGGAAGATTTTATGGATAATGTAAAATGCCCGAAACGTCCGGGTTATGCTTATGTGCCAAATCAGCGTATGGAAAAGGTGTATTCACCGTCAAAGGCGCTGAAGGCGGGGACAGTTTTCCCCGAGCTCAATATCACCTTAGAGGAATATCAAAGGGGGCTGTACAATGGGAAATAACTATATGAACAAGCGCGGGAATGATATCCGTGTTCCGCGTCAGAACAGCGAAAATGTCGGTTCAAGCGGAAATTCTCCCGCCTGCGATGAGCTTCTGAGAGCAATCGCCGAGGCTTCGTTTTTTGCGCTGGATTTGAAGCTTTACCTTGACACTCACCCCGATGATACAAGAGCGGTTGAAATGTTCCGCGAGGCTGTCAAGCAGTACAAGGCGTGCAAGGCGGCGTTTGAGGACAGCTTCTACCCGCTTACTTCAATGAGCGCGGGCAAAGACGGCGACTGGGATTGGTTATGCGGAACCTTCCCGCCGCTCAGCTGAGAAAACGAGGTGGACTATGTTTATATTTGAAAAAAGAACGCAAATTCCTATTTGCATCAAAAACAAAAACCCCAAGCTTGCGGGGATTATTCTCAGTCAATACGGCGGTCCCGACGGTGAGCTCAGTGCTTCTCTGCGTTATCTCTCGCAGCGCTTTACAATGCCCGACAACCGCGGCAAAGCGCTTCTTACGGACATCGGCACGGAAGAACTCAGTCATCTTGAGATGGTGGGAAGCATTGTCGGACAGCTCACCGACGGCGAGGGCGCAAGAAGCTTCGACAAGTACGGAAACGCCGATTACTACGTTGACCACGCAAACGCGGTTTATCCCGCAAGCGCGGCGGGCGTGCCGTTTACGGCGGCGTACATTCAGTCAAAGGCAGACCCGATTGCCGATTTGATGGAGGATTTGGCTGCCGAACAAAAGGCTCGCGCAACTTACGACAACATTCTGCGTCTCTCCGACGACCCCGATGTAAACGAGGTTATAAAGTTCCTTCGCGAGAGAGAGGTTGTGCATTTTCAGAGGTTCGGCGAGCTTCTCAACTACTATCAGGAGAAAATTCAGGATTGCAAGTATTAAAGCACCTCCGCCTCGGGAAAGCCCGAGGCGGTTTTACGTCATAAAATGAAATTCGGGGAAATATACTTGTACAAAAATCCTGAGGGAAGGAAAAGCTATGACCGAGAAAAAATTCATCAAAAACACAGCAATTCTGTTTGTTTCAATGGCGATAACAAAGATTGTCGGGGCGCTTTTCAAGATACCTCTCGCAAATCTGCTCGGCGGCACGGGTATGGGTTATTTTTCATCGGCATACGGGCTTTACTCGCCGATTTTCGCGATAACCGCCGCGGGTATCCCCACCGTAATTATGCGGACAACCGCGCGCTGCTCCGCTTCGGGTAACCTTTGCCGAGCCGCAGCCGTCCGAAAATGCGCGCTTTTGATGTTCGCGGTAATCGGGCTTTTCGGGACGCTTTGCGTTGCCGCTTTTGCCAAGCCGTTTTCCGAGTACATAGCCTGCTCCCCGCAAAGCCTCGCGTGCGTTTTGTGCATTTCGCCCGCAGTTATGCTTTGCTGTATCGCAAGCGTTTTTCGCGGTTATCGCGAGGGGCTGGCGGACGTTGTGCCTTCCTCCGCTTCGGCAATCAGCGAGGCTGTTTCTCGGGCGATTTTCGGGCTGGGGCTGTCCTTTGCCGTTATTTTTTACGCGAAAAACCGCTTTGCAAACGGGCTTGACGTTTTCGGCACCGCTTGTTCAACCGAGGAACAGGCTTATACCGCCGCGCTTCCCTATGCCGCTGCGGGAGCGGTACTTGCGGTGTCTTTAAGCGAGCTTGCGGGGCTTATCACACTAATCATCATCGAAAAGCGCAAGAAAAACCGCATTATTATGCCAAAGCGCTGCGAGTACAGCCGCAGGGAAATCTGCGTCTCTTTGCTGAAGGAAATCGCGCCGATTGCCGCTTCAGCGCTTGTGGTGAACTGCGTTTCATTTGTGGATTTGCTCACGGTTACGCGAACGCTTTCGTACTCTGCCGCGCGAAATCCCGAGTTCTTCAACAGCGCTTTCGGCGATATTTTCGCAAGCTGCGGCGGACTTGAGGGGTTGCCGAATTTTATGTACGGAAGCTACACGGGGATTGCTATGACCTTGTTTATGATAATTCCGTCGTTTGCGGGAATGACCTCAACTGCGGCGGCTCCCGAAATCGCGGCGGCTTGGGAGATAAAAGACAGCGAGCAGCTTCTTCGGAAAATTCGGCTTCAGCTGCGGGCGGGCGCGCTTATTGCCTGCCCCGCGTGTATGGGAGCCGCAGCCCTCGCCGCTCCTATCCTCAATATGCTGTACAAATCGCGCGCCGCCGAGGTTTCCGTCTGCCTTGAGTCGTTCGTGATTTTGTGCCTCGGCGGGATTTTTATGACGGCTTCCTCCGCGATGTTCGGGATTTTTCAGTCAATCGGCAAAGCGCGCGTGCCGCTGATTTTGATGAGCTGCTCGGTCGTGCTGAAATTCGCGCTAAATCCGCTTCTAATCTCAATTCCCTCCCTTAACATCGCGGGCGCGGCGCTCTCCAGCGTAATCGGTTATATCGTAATGACAATCGGCGGGACAATTATGCTGAAAAAAGCACTCCCAGTGAAAATCGGCGTATTCAAAGCGATTTTGCCGCCGTTTTTCTGCGGATGCGGTTGCGGAGCAGGCGCTTTTATAATTCACAACCTGTTGCAAAATCAGATAAATCCCACGTTAAACGTCATTATTTCTACGATTTCGGGCGCTTTAATTTATGCAATATTACTGATTTTAACAGGATGTTTTCGTACAAGTGGCATAAGAAAAGTAAAAATTTCAAAAAAAACAAAAAAACCACTTGCAAAATAGCGCAAAATAGGGTATTATAGTAGAAGGTTATTCGATTTTTTGCCTATTTTAATTGTAAAGGAGTTTAGGAGATGGATTTCGAGTTTAAAAGCCGTTATGACATTTCCGACCTTCTGAAGATTATGAAAATTCTGCGCTCCGAAAACGGCTGTCCGTGGGATAAGGTTCAAACGCATGAATCCATACGCACCGACCTTATCGAAGAAGCCTACGAGGTCTGCGAGGGAATTGACGCAAACAGTCCCGAAATGCTTCGGGAAGAGCTTGGCGATTTGCTGATGCAGGTTGTTTTTCATTCGGAGATTGAAACTGAGGCAGGAAATTTTGATTTCAACGATGTCTGCAACGATATTTGTCAAAAACTCGTTTACCGTCACCCTCACGTTTTCGGTGAAGTCGCGGTAAAGGACGCAGACGAGGTTCTGAAAAACTGGGACGCATTGAAGAAAGCCGGAAAACATCAGGATACTTTCTCGGATACGCTTGAGAGCGTGCCCAAAACCTTCCCCGCTCTTCTCAGGGGTGAAAAGGTTTGCAAGCGCGCGGCAAGGGCTGGCATTTCCGAAAACGACGCCAAAACCGTTGCTGAAAGTATTATTGAGGATATCCGCAGTCTTTGTTGTGAAGATTTTTCGGGCGATGTTGAACAAAATCAACAGAATATGGGCAAAATATTGCTGAAATTTTGTAATTTGAACAGAATTTTGAAGGTTGACAGCGAAAAAGCCTTGACATATTCAACGAATAGGTTTATAATGAATTTTAGGGCTGTCGAAAATGAAATAATCGCAAGCGGGAAATCCCTCGAAGATATTTCCGAAGAGGAGCTTAGGCTTGCGCTTGAAAAAGTCCTCAACGGTGTATAACCGTTAGATATAAGAAACATTATTTTTGGAGGTTTAATAACATGACAAAAGCAGAATTAGTAACAGAGGTTGCAGCAAAGTCCGGTCTTTCCAAGAAGGACACCGAGAAGGCTATCGCAGCTGTTATCGAGACCGTTACTGAAACTCTTACAAAGGGCGAGTCCATTCAGCTCGTTGGTTTCGGTACTTTCGAGGTTCGTGAGCGCGCTGCAAGAAAGGGTATCAACCCTCGCACCAAGGAGCCCATCAGCATCGACGCTACAAAGGTTCCCGCATTCAAGGCTGGCAGAGCTCTCAAGGATGCTGTTGCAGCTCCCGCTCCCAAGGCAAAGGGCAAGAAAAAGTAATTCTTTTTTGAGAATGTTATTAAGCGGCGGATTTTCCGCCGCTTTTAGCTCTATAAGGAGAAATTATGCGGTTGGATAAATTTTTGAAGGTTTCGCG
>CAMEQX010000045.1 GCA_945933905.1 uncultured Clostridia bacterium | reverse complement strand
GAAGCGGAGGCAAACAAGCTTCGCGGGATTTGCAAAAACGGCTATAAAAGCGCGCTTTGCATTGAAGGGAAGGAGCTTTCGAGCGAGGAGCTGGCAAAAAAGCTGGAAAAGCTCGGCGGCGAGGGCTCGTCAACGGTGAATTTTGTCGTGGGCAGCTCGTTTGGGTTATCGGAGAATTTCAAGCGCGAGTGTGATTTTCGGCTGTCGATGTCGCCGATGACTTTCCCGCACGAATTAGCAAGGGTAATGCTTTTCGAGCAGATTTACCGCGCGTTTTCCATAAACGCAAACTCAAAATACCATAAATAAAACAAACCGCGCAGATTTGAAACTGCGCGGTATTTGTTTATTTTTTAATAGAAGGCGTCCAGTACTGCTGATTGTAAATATCCGTGAAGCAGTAGGTTATCAGCACTTTTCCGCTGCCCACATCAACGTTTGTCACCTTCATATTGTCGGTCACCGTCATTTGCTCGCCGAGGTAGTAGGAGTCGCGGTAAACCTTGTCGTAGCCGTAAAAATCGCAGATAAAGTCAAGCTTGTCGCCGATTTGAAGCTCCGTGAGGTTCTTGGCAACCGTTTCGGTTTCGCCGTTTCGGTAATCTGTATTTGCGCCCGCGATATAAGCGTTTTTGCCCTCGAACACGAGTATCAGATTAACGCGCGTGCCGTTCAGCATCGCGGGAACATATCCCATATCGGTGTAGCTTCCGTCTGCGTTTTTGATTGTGTCTGTGTGATAATAGGCGACAGGCTGTCCGTTTATCGCAACCCAGTTCCGCTCATCATCAGCGATAAGATTTCCGTCGTCGTCGAAGCTGAACGTGTTGTCAAAGCCGAGGTCAACCCAGCCCTCGCCGTCGTCGTAGAACATATTTCGGTCAAGCCCGTGAACCAGCTCCCACTGCGTTTCGGGAAGCGTCATCACATACTTGCCGTTTTTCTGCTCCCAGACAAGATTTGACGCGTCAAAATAATTGTTCGCGAGGTACTCCGAGGCGGTGTTTTCGTCAATCGCTCCCATAAACGCGGTGTTGCTCTTGTCAAGACCGTTTATCGTTGAGCGACCGCCCAAAAAGCCGCTTATCAGCTGCCCGATAATATCGGAGCTGCCCGAGGAGTAAGAGGAGCTTCCGCCGAAAATCGAAGTTATCGGTGACGAGGAGCCGCCCGCGGCAATTTGACCGCTTGTTTCAAGGCTTGCGAACTTTCTGATACACTCGGCGTACTCGGAGTTCATTCCGATATCCTCGTAGGTATCGCACGCCTTGTCAACGTAAGATGTGCGCTTGTACGGGAAGTAAATCGACACGCCGTAAGCGTTGGTCATATTTGACGAGGTGCGGTTGTATTTAACCGCGTTTTTCAGCGAATTCGCAAGCGTTTTTCCCTCGGCGGTGTTCATATTTTCCGCGAGATTTACAAGGTCAACCTGGTCGATTTTAGAGCTTGTCGCAAATTCTCTCGTGTTATAACGCGCGTCTGAAACCGTTTTGTAGTCGTTTTGATTGATTTTCGTGGTGACGGATTTCGAGAACGCCGCGAGATTTTCGGGAACTGTGTGCGAAAACTCCGCGAGGTCGATTATCGAGAGCGTGGTTTTCTGTCCCGCGCACTTTCTTCCGCATTCCGACACGAAATCATCGATGATATTTTTGCCGACATCAAGCGTTTTCATCGAGGTGTTTTTGGCAAATTTTGTCAGCCAATTCGTGTAATACCAGCCGATGCCGGGCTCAGTTTCCTCGGACGCGATGAGATAATCCGCGTAATCGTTGAGCATAAGCGCGTTCTCGGCGGTCGCCATAAGGCACGCGTCAAAGCCGATGAAATCGAAGGTTGTGCCGCTGTTTTTGAGAGCCTTGTCGATACCCGCAAGCGTCATAGAGCCGCTTGACGAGAACTTTTCGTCATAGCCGTAGCCGCTGACGGAGCCGCCGCCGTGGTCCCACAAAATCAGCTCTCTGCGGTTCGCGGGGAAGTTTGATGTGCAGTATTTGATGAACGAGGTGAGCGTTTCGGGCTTTATCATCGACTTTTTGCCGTCGTCCGAAACAAGCGTTTTGATTTTCCCGCCCTTAATTTGATAAATCTGATTTACCGAGGAGCTCACGCCGTTTTTCCATTTATTACAGCCGCCCGTGTAAACGATGAGATTGAAATTATCGCCAAAGCTTGAGCTTGCCGCGCGCATTTCTTCCATATCCGCAGAAGCCATTCCGTGCTTTGACTCAAGGTCGGTTCCGCACATATACACCATAATTGTCACGGAGTCGCTGCCCGTAATCGAGGTTCTTTTTGCGCGAGAGCCGTCCGCAACGTTATAGTTCACGCTTCCGCCGCCGACATATTCGTTCACATAGGAGTTGTTCGTGCCGGTATTTCCGCCGTATCCGCCGTTGTTTCCGGATAAGTCAACCGAGCCGCTGCACTTTGAGAAAAAGAAAATCACCAGCAAAACGATTATCGTAAGACCGCCGCCACCGCCGATTGCGGCACGCTTTGCTGTTCCTCCGTGAGAGGCGCCCTGCGAGGAGTAGTCGTGCGAGCCTACTCTGCCCGTGCCAAGCCCCGAGCCTCTCCTGTGAACGCCGTTGCTTGAACCCGAAACGTTCTTGTCACGAGAGTGAGGTCTGTTGTTTCTGTCCATATTTTACCTCCAAAATTAAATTCCGCATACATTATACACTTTTTTTGCACATTTGTCAAGAATTGCCCCTTCGCGTTATTTTCAACATTTGTGTAAAATTTATGCCGTTTCCCTTGACAATCGGTGAAAACTGTGTTATAGTAATTATGAGAATAAAATAAAAAGGACAACACAGAATGAACATACTTCATTTAAAATACGCGTCTGAAATCGCGAAAACGGGCTCTCTGAACAAGGCGGCGGAAAATCTCTATATGGGACAGCCGAACCTCAGCCGCGCTATAAAAGAGCTTGAAGCAAATCTCGGGATAACGATTTTCGAGCGTTCCGCGCGCGGAATGACGGTAACTCCCGAGGGCGAGAAGTTTATCGGCTATGCAAACAAGATTTTGACGCAGATTGACGAGGTTGAAGCGATTTACAAGAGCGGAACTTCGGTTACGCAGAGTTTTTCGATTTCCGTGCCGAGAGTGAGTTATATTTCGGAAGCGTTTGTGAATTTCTCCAAGAAAATCAAGCAAGACGCGCCGTTTGAACTCGTTTACAAGGAAACAAACGCGATGCGCGCGATTAAAAACATTCTCGAGGCGGACTATAATCTCGGAATTATTCGTTACGCGGAGAATTATGACACGCATTTCAAGCAGCTTCTCGCACAAAAAGGTCTTGTGGGAGAGCTTGTCGCGGAGTTTTTCTATGTGCTGATTATGAGCAAAGAGCACCCGCTTGCAAATAAAGAGGACATTCGCTTTAAGGATTTGAAGGATTTCACGGAGATTGCTCACGCGGACCCTTATGTGCCGTCGCTTCCGCTGGCAACGGTGAGGAAAGAAGAATTGCCTGATGATATCGACAAGCGGATTTTCGTTTTCGAGCGCAGCAGCCAGTTTGAGCTTTTGTGCGAGAACACAAACACGTTTATGTGGGTTTCCACGCCGCCGCAGAAAACGCTTGACAGATACGGGCTTATCCAGAAAAGCTGTCCCGACAACACGCGGCTTTACAAGGACGTTCTTATTCACCGCAAGGACTATAATCTCACGGAGCTTGATAATCTGTTCATCACGGAGCTTGCAAATTCAAAGCGAAAAAACATCAAATAAAATCAGCGCCGCTCTTTCGGGAACGGCGCTTGTTTTTTAGAAATAGCTTACTTTAATTCGCTTGCCCATAAGTTTCAGGCATTTTGACAATTCTTCAACAAGGTTCATCTTGATGTTGAAATTTATCGGCAAATCGGGGTTTTGGTGAGCGGGATTGACGGCTCTTCCGACGTAGAAGTTGATGTCGGTTGCCTCCTCGAAAAGAAGCTGGCAGATAAGCGCCGCGCCGTCCCTTTTTGTGCTCCACTTGTCGTAGAGCTTGTTTTCCGCGAGATAATCCTTCGCGTAGGTCAGCACCTTGTTCACCGTGATAACTCCCTCTGTCACCAAATCCACGCCCTCAATCTCGGCAATCGGCGGCACATCGGAGCTTTCAAAGTTCAGACTCGCCTTAATGGGCTTGTTGAGATATTTTGAGGCAATAGTAGAGGTTGTACCGCCGCAGATGATGTGCTTGCCCTCTTTTGAGAAGAAGAGCGACATCATTCGGTCGCAGTCGTCGCGGTTTGACGGAGGACCAAACAGAATATTCATCGGTTCACGGCGGCGTATTTTCACAACGCAGGCTGTCGCGTCGTCACCGGGCTTGTTCCCGTAAAGCCGCGCGCACTCGTCCACGAGAATTGTGGAGATTGTCTTTGCTGTATAACCCGCAAGCGAAATCGGCTCCATAAAGGCGGTTATGTCCTTCATCTCCCAGCCGAGATTGTAGCCCGTGCCTATTCCCGCGTGCGGGCAGCCGTCGCTTACCGCGATAAAATGGTCGTTTTCACGCAGCTTAATCGTCGAGCGGAAAATCTTTTTCCCGCCGATATGCATTTCGGTTCTCGGGTAATCGTAGCTTTCGCCGTCGCGTATCAGGATAACGCGCGGGTTGTCGTACTGAATAAGCTCGGCGGTTTCGTTGTTGATGAGGTGAATTATGGTGAACGTGGAATAAGCAACGCCGCGCTGACTGTCGATAGGCAAAGTCGCCGCGATTGTTTCAACGCAGTCCTCAAGCGAAAGCCCCTCAGCCATCATCGTTGAGATAATCTTCGAGGTGAGCGTTGAGAGAATACTCGCCTTAACGCCGCTTCCGAGACCGTCCGCAAGCACGATTACCGCGGAGTCCTCGCCCTGCTCGACAACATCAACGTGGTCGCCGCAGAGCTGCTCTCCGTAATGATTTATGCTCTTGTAGCCGATATCCACGCAAAGATTATTCATCGGAAATACTCTCCTTCAGCTTTGCAAGTGCGATTTTGGTTTCAGCAGCGGTTTCTCCGAGCAGCGACGCGATTTCCTGAACAATTCTCATCTGCTTCTCGACAACCTTGTCCGCGATTTCCACGGTCTGTCTGCTGAAATCCTCTTTCTGACGGCGCGCGGTCTGTTCCTCGGTTTCATCGCGCATAATGCAGATTAACAGGTGATAGTCCCTGTCGTGAATTATCGTATATTTAACATACTTGTTGTATTCGGCGAGATAGGTTCTGAAGTCGCGCAAATCCTTGCCCGTCTGAAGCACGTCCATAAAAGGCTTCGGGTCCATAATTCTGATGACCTGTTCGCCGAGAACATCGCTTTCTGCACGAATATTCATAATCTTTCTCGCGGACGCGTTTATCTGCTGAACCTCGAGATTTTCGTTCAGTACAATCAGACCGTTCGGGGTGTTGTTGACGATATTGTCTGAGAAGCTCTCCGCCTTGTCCTTGAGGAACGGCAGGCACATCGAAATCTCGGCTTTTCCCTGATAAATCGCGATTGCTTTTTCGCGGCAGGTATCGTATCCGCACGAACCGCAGTTCAGCTCGTCCGCTTCCTTGAATTTGCCCATCTGACGCAAAATCGAGTTGATTTCGGTTTCGGTGGGCGTCGGGAGCTTCTTTTCGATAATGCCGAACGATTTTCTTATCTCAACCGAATCGGGCATATCAACGTCAAAGTCCTTTTTGCCCGCATAGCTTGCGATTGCCGCGTAATCCTTGACAGGAGAGCGGTGATTTTTCTCCATAACGGGACCGCCTACGCAGCTTCCGATACAAGCGGACATCTCGATAAACGCGTTCTTTATGCCGCCGTTTTCGATTTCACGAAGCGCCGCTATACAGTTTTCCACGCCGTCGATTGCAAGATATGTATAACCCTCGGCGTCGCAGTCCATAGTTTTCAGAATTCCGCCGGTTGTCGGGAAAAAGCGCGCGCGGCTCTTTTCCTCGGTATCGCGCTCGGTTTTAAGCTCGATATGCTCAGCGTTAAGCCAGCTTGTAAGCTCCTCGAACGTAAGCACCGCGTCGGTAATTCCCGCGTAATAATCCGCCTCGTCCTTTTTGGAAACGCAAGGTCCGATGAAGACGGTTTTCGCCTGAGGATTGCGCTTTTTGATATCCTTGCAGTGCGCCTGCATAGGTGAAAGCACGTCCGCGAGATAGGGGAGAACAGTCGGGAAATACTTCTGTATAAGCAAGTTTATCGAGTGACAGCACGATGAAATCACGATATCGCGCTTTTCATCTTTCAGCAGCTTTTCGTATTCCTTTTTAACGATAGTCGCGCCGATTGCCGTTTCCTCAACATCGAAAAATCCGAGCTTTTTGAGGGCTTCGCGCATTGCTTCAATTCCAACGCCCTTATAATTCGCGGCAAAGGACGGCGCAAGGCTCACATAAACGGGCGCGCCGCTTTGCAAGAGAACCTTAACCTTTTCGGTATCGTCCTTAATCTGCTTTGCGTTTTGCGGGCAGACAACAAAGCATTGTCCGCAGAGAATGCACTCGTTTCCGATAATGTGCGCCTGATTGCCCGAAAAGCGAATTGATTTCACGGGGCAGTGACGAATACATTTATAGCAGTTTTTGCAGTTGGATTTTTTCAGCGTAAGATAATCCGCCATAAATCAGTTTCCTCCCTTGATAAATGCGGTTACTTGCCGAGCTTCGCGAGAATGTTCTCTTTGAAGAACGCGTCAACGGTTTCGGGAGAAACGGAATAAAACTCGTCGTCAACGGTAACGCATACACCCTGCTGGCACTTGCCCATACAGAAAGTACCGCCGAGCTCAACTGTATCGGTGAGACCGTTTTCGTTTACGAGCGACTGAAGTCTTTCAACAACCTGTCTTGAACCTTTTAAGTGGCAGGAACTGCCGATGCAGATAGTAACTTTCATTATCATAATCTCCTTATAAAGTGTGTCAAAATAGAATAAATCCGCCGCGCCGCCTTATTTTAACGGCGCGGCGAAAAGAATTATTCGTAATCTACTACGTCAACCCAAGAGAGCAGGAATTCGCGCTCCTTTGCGTTGCCCTTGACGGACTGCGAAGCCGCTACAATCGGCATCCATTTCTGAACGTACTGTCTTGCGGTATCGCTCTTCTTGCAGAACAAATCGAGGTACTTCTTCGCGCCGTCGATATCGCCGTTGAGCCAGAACAGCAGATAAGTTCTAGCAGCGTCCGCGGAAGCGTTGCCCTGAGTTGCGTGCGACCAGTCGAGAATGTAAGGGGTGTTGTCCTCAGCGATGATGATGTTGGACATCCAGAAGTCGCCGTGGCAGAGCTTGTTGTGCTTGGGCATACCTTCAAGGCGCGTGTGGAGGTCATAGCGTGTAGTAGCGTCAATCTCAGCCTCAGCGATTTTGCGGTTCATCTTGTCCTTCAGCTTGTTGAGCATAGGGCAGGTCTTGGACTGAACCAAAAGCTGCAAATCAACGAATTCTTCGAGATATCTCTCTTTTTCAGCGGGATTTTCCTTGATAAGCTGAGAAAGCGTCTTGCCCTTGATGAACTCGGACACGATAGCCCACTTTCCGTCAACCGTGGTAACCTCGATGATTTTCGGGATATTGAGCCCTGTTTCCTCAACTCTTGCCTGATTGAGAGCCTCGTTGAGAACGTCAGCCTTTGAGAAATCCTCGTTGAACAGCTTTATGCACTTGTCGCCGTCGCGATAAATTGTCTTTGTGTTGCGAACCGCAATTACTTTATCAAGATTCATATAACTTCCTCCTTACTTGCTCTTCTTGCCGCGAGATTTTGCAGTTGTCGCGGGAGTGTCGATTTCGGTGAAATGCTTGTCGCCGTAGTAAGCGTTGAGATACATCTGCTTGATTTCGCTCATCAGCGGGTAGCGCGGGTTAGCGCCGGTGCACTGGTCGTCGAACGCCTGCTCGGTCATATCGTCGAGTCTTGCGAGGAAGTCCTTCTCGTCGATACCGTATTCCTTGATGGAATTCTTTATGCCAATCTTAGCCTTGAGGTCGTTGATAGCCTTGATAAGACCTTCGAGCTTTTCTTCGTTGTTCTTGCCCTGAATACCGAGATAATCGGCAACCTCAGCGTAGCGAGCGAGAGTGTGCGGGTGGTCGTACTGCGAGAAAGAGCCCATCTTTGTGGGAACCTCGCAAGCGTTGAAGCGAAGAACCTCTTCAATCATCAGCGCGTTTGCAACGCCGTGAGGCAGGTGGTGGAACGCACCGAGCTTGTGAGCCATAGAGTGACATACGCCGAGGAATGCGTTTGCGAACGCCATACCCGCCATAGTTGCCGCATTTGCCATCTTCTCGCGTGCTTCAACATCGGTCTGACCGTTTTCATAAGCGCGGGGCAGATACTCGAAGATAACCTTGAGTGCGCGAAGTGCAAGACCGTCGG
>CAMEQX010000044.1 GCA_945933905.1 uncultured Clostridia bacterium | reverse complement strand
TATGGTTTGACGAAAGCTGAGATTTTTGAACCGTTTTGAAATTTCAGAAAGAAACAAACGAGCTTTCAATCGCCGGAACAAACACACTGATAAAGCTCTTAATGCCTTCTGCGTGGAGCTTTGTTTCATCTACAAATCCGTCAATCTCAACGATGAACTTGTAGTACGGCAGGCATTCATCGGAATAGGTGTCCAGATAAACAAGCTCAACGGACTTGATTTTGTCCTCGGACAACTTGAAAATATCTTCAACGGTTGCGTTATCATACGCAGCGTAAAACTTTCCGTCAAGAAGCTGTTTCTTTGCTTCCTGAACCGTGATTGTCGGATAGAAGCCTGTGCATTGCATTCTGTCAAAGCTGTTTGTATAATTCAGCGTGAGAAAATTGGAAGGCTCCTGATAACCGTAATAATAATTCTCAAAAGAATAGCTGTATTCTACAATTCTGACTTGCTTGAAATTGTAATTCATAATCGCTTCAAACGCGTTGTCGGAGCTTTGATAGAAAAACGTGTTGTAGTATTTTCTTCCGACAAGGGAATAGGCGTGCGACATACTGAATTCAGCGTCGTCCAAGCCGACAAGCTTTCCGTATTTTTCGGCGATTTCTTTGTGCTGCTCGGCAAGCTCCTTCGCGGTAAAATCCGTGTATTTTTCTTCGGGAATGAGTATTCTTATTCCGTCGCTCGTCGCTTCGTCAATAATCAAATTTAAGCCGCTCTCCGCGTTCATCTGCTTGACAGCCTCGGTGACTTTCTCGAAATCGCTGCACTCGACCGGTCTTGTCTTTAGCCTGAAAACCGGAAGTCGCTCGATTTCAAGATTTTCGTTCCACGGGTTGTTTCCGACAAGCTCCGAAGCGTCATAGGCGTATTTCACATAGGCGTCGTATTCCAAGCCCATAGGTCTTGCGTCGTGTCTTGAAAGACCTTCTTTTTTGTATTCAAACGGCAGATTGTTGTAATCAATGGAAAAATTCGTTGACTGATACTGCTCGAAATATTTCGCGTCAAGCTCGGGAACTGTGCTTGGAATAACCATCGGTATATATTCGTGCTTTGAAATCGAAGTTGAATTTGACGAGCTTTCCGAATAAAGCGCGCCCGCTTCCTGTACGGGAAGCTTGTTTTTGTTCACAAACGAAACGCCGCGGTTTACGGCAAACACGGTTGCCGCCGCAGCCGCCGCAAATCCCGTTGCTTTGAGGACAATTCTTCGAGGCTTTGCAAGCTTGATTTTTTTCACCGTCATATCGAGCAAATCGTCGTCAATGTTTGCAATACTGTTTAATAAGATGTTTTTCATAGTTCTACTCCTCCGTTTATCAGGTTTTGTTTAAGCTCGTTTCTCATTCTGTGAAGAACGGTTGTAATTGAGTTATACGAGCGCCCCGTGTTCTCGGCGATTTCGTCAACCGAAAAGCACATAAAATACCGCTGGATAAAAATTGTCGCTTTGCCTTTGGAAACGCTGTGAAGATATTCGTTGATGATATCGGTCACCAAATGCTCGTTGAAAAGCTCCTCGGTATCGTCTTTTGACGAAATATCCTCGTTCAGCTCCGACAAAATCAGCTTCAGCTCCGAGCCGCCGCGTTTTACGCTGTTGTCGCGTTCAAGACGGTTTAGCGCCTTGTTTCTCACGATTTTTGCCAGAAATGCCGAGAGCTTGTTCGGGCGCTGTGGCGGAATTGAGTCCCACGCAGCCAAATATGTATCATTCACGCATTCCTCCGACTCGGAGTGAGAGTGCAGAATATTATTCGCCACACAAAAGCAAAGCCCGCCGTATTTTTTCTCAACGATTTTCAGCGCCTGTTCATCGCGCTCAAAAAACAACTCAACAATTTTTTTGTCCTCCAACCAACTCACCCCCTCGTAAATTAAGACAGATTTTTTGATAGAATATTACATTTATTATAGCGAAATAATTTCGTGTTGTCAAACGGTTTTGCAAAAAGCAATTTATAACTTTTCGCTCAACAATTCCCTTTAATAATTCTTCGGAGCGTGAAAATAATAATAGCGCAAAGGCGATAAACAAATTTTCGTTAAATCGAAAATCCTTTGCTTATTATTGATTTCAAGGAGAATTATTATGTCTAACAAACAGGCTAAGGCAAATCTTAACAACATCAAGATGCAGGCTGCCAACGAAGTTGGCGTTACCCTCAACAACGGCTACAACGGCGACCTCACCGCAAGACAGGCAGGCTCTATCGGCGGTATGATGGTTAAAAAGATGATTGAGAGCTACGAGCAGAACGCTCAGTAATCGATATTTTGACCTGAAGCAATCCCTCGGGCAGCAGTCCGGGGGATTTTTGCTTTTGCTCTTGACAATTTGCATTATAATATGTTATAATATATTATATATTGATATTTTTCACTTGTAAATTGCTTTGCGGGAGGAAATTATGAATAAAAAACTAAAACAGACTGCGGCGCTTGTTTTTGCCGCAGTGATACTGACAACAGGCTGCGCGGGAAGCACCGCGACTGAGGGCGAGAGCGGCTTGTGGTCGAGCGTAGTTTCCGAGAATTCGGATAATTCGGACAATTCCGCGCTTCCGGAAAGCTCCGACAATTCAAGCGAGTATAACGCAGGCGGCGCGCCCGTCGGCGGAGAAAGTACATATTCCTCGGAAAGCTCAAGTTCTTCTGAAATCGGCTCGTCAAGCAGCTCGGAGAGTTCTTCGAGCGCAGAGAGCTCTTCGTCAACGCAGCAGCCCGAAAATCCGCAGAGCAGCTCGTCTTCATCGAGTTCATCAACGTCAAGTCCATCTTCATCAAGCTCGTCAAGCAGCGTTTCCTCGGGAGGAATTTCCTGCGAGGTTAAGACGGGAAGCACTTGGGAAGAAGGCGGAAACAAGTGCGGTTCTGCGGAGCTGGTTGTCAAGAACAACTCAAGCAGCGCTGTAAGCGGCTGGAAGGTTTCTTTCACGGTACCGAGCGGCTTCAAAATCACAAATTCTTGGGGCGGAAATTTCTCGGTGAACGGCACAACCGTAACCGTTACAAACGTTGATTACAACGGAAATATTGCCGCAAACGGCTCGGTTTCGGGCGGATTTAATTACAGCTCGCCGTCCGCGCTCAATTCATCGGGCGGCTCGGGAAGCGGCACTCCGTCAAGCAGCTCAAACAATAACAATCAGAACAACAATCAAAACAACAATCAGAGCTCAAGTCAGAATAACAATAACAACACGAATTACACGCCGACTTCTTCCGATGTCAAGGAATTGCTCACGCGCTCGGAAAATGCGGTTCAGGGCGATGACTGGCTGCACACTGACGGAAACAAAATTCTCGACAAAAACGGAAAACAGGTTTGGCTTACGGGAGTGAACTGGTTCGGCTATAACACCGGCACAAACACCTTCGACGGTCTTTGGAACAGCCAGCTTGTCCCCACGGTTAAGGCAATCGCTGACCACGGATTTAACCTTATCAGAGTGCCTATGTCGGCGCAGCTTATCAATCAATGGGCGTCGGGAGAGTTCCCCAAAGCAAACTACAACAACGCCTACAATCCCGAGCTGAACAATATGAACAGCCTTGAGATATTCGAGTATTTCCTGAAGCTCGCCGAGGAAAACGGAATGAAAGTTATGCCCGACATTCACTGCGCGGAAACCGACGCTATGGGACATATCGTAAATCTCTGGTACACCGACAAGGTTACCGTAAACGACTATTATCACGCGCTGGAGTGGCTTGCCGCGCGCTACAAGAACAACGATACGATAATTGCAATCGATATCAAAAACGAGCCTCACGGCAAACCTCACGAAACAAACAAGGCAATATGGAATGACTCGACCGATATCAACAACTGGAAATACACCGCGGAAACCGCTGCAAAGAAAATTCTTGCGATAAATCCGAACGTGCTGATTATGGTTGAGGGAACGGAGATTTATCCCAAGGATAAGTCAAATTCCGATTATAAATCCACAAACGAGAAGGATTATTATAACAACTGGTGGGGCGGAAATCTGCGCGGTGTTCGCGATTATCCCATAAATCTCGGGAAATATCAGAACAAGCTTGTATATTCGCCGCATGACTATGGACCTACGGTTTATGAGCAGCCGTGGTTTAAAGGCGGGTACGATTACAACAGCCTTATGAGAGACTGCTGGAACGACAACTGGCTCTACATTCAGAAAGAAAACATCGCTCCGCTGCTTATCGGCGAATGGGGCGGATTTATGAGAGAACCGAATTTGACGTGGATGACCTGTATGCGTACTCTTATCAAGAATTTCCACTTGAACCACACATTCTGGTGCTTTAACGCAAACTCCGGCGATACGGGCGGACTGGTTCTCGATGATTTCAAGACGTGGGATACCGAGAAGTACAATTTCGTGAAAGAGGTTTTGTGGCAGGAAAGCGGAAAATTTGTCGGTCTTGACCACGCAATCCCTCTCGGCGAAAACGGAATTACGCTTTCTTCCGCAAAGGGACTGTAAAATCAAGGGTACTCCACACTTAAAGAGGTGAAAAAATTTGGGAAGAAAAGTCGCGCGCGTTTTCGGATATGTTCTTTGCGGACTTATGCTGGCGGTGTGCATTGTTATGATTGTGACAGCGGCAGCGTTTAGGTCGTCCGATGTGGTGAACATTTTCGGCTTCAATATTTATATGGTTCAAACGGACGAAATCCAAACAGCTCCGAAAAACAGCGCGGTTATCGTGCAGAAATGCGAGCTCAGCGATGTTATCACGGGAAAGCTTCTCCTTTACACAAAGGGCGAGGAAAAGACCTATACAATGGGCTATGCGCGGGAATATTACGCGGAGGACGGCGTTTATTACATCAAGGTTATGGAGAACGGCGGCGATTATATTCTGCCCGAAAGCGACCTTGTGGGAAGAGCGGACTATTGCAGCACGGTTCTCGGCGCGATAATCGGATTTGTGAAATCGCCGTTCGGGATATTCTGTATTGCGGTTTTGCCGTGTATTGCGCTTATTCTGTACGATATAATAAAGGCGTTTGTGGCGAAAATGCCGCCGCCCGAGGTTATCCCTCAGGTGAAAAATATGCCCGATGAAATTTCAAGTCAGACGGGAATTTCGGTTTCTGCCGACGGCAAGGGAACTTATTCGAGAAACGCCGCAAAGTCGGGTAAAGTCGCCGATGACGTGCTGTTTTCGTATGCTGCAAGACAGAAAAAGGCTGAAAGGGAACAGCGCCCGATTATGCCGCTCACCGACAAAAAACCAAGCGAGCCTGCTCCGAGGAAAGCGGCGGTTGTTAAGCCGATAACCGAAAATGACGTGAACACATTTAAGGTTGAAATCCCGTCGGAAAAGGTCACGACAAGAAAAAAGGGAACGGAAGGTTCTCCCAAGCGCGAGAAAACCGAGGAGCTTCCGATTTTCCAGAAGAACGACGCAAGCGACGCGTTTTTCACGCAGTCTAAGGTGCCGCAGATAAGCAAGCATCTGCCGAAAAAGCCGTCCGTTCCCGAGGAAAACCGCGATGAAGAGAAAACTGCGGCTTTTCCGAACAGGACTTCCACAAAGCGCAGCTCGCAGATTATTGCAAACAAACGCGTTGAGGATTTGATGAAGGACGATGACGACAAGCGCGACAAAAACCGCTATGAAATTGACGATATTTTATCGGGAATTACAAACAAGCATTGATAAAAACGCTCCGTGAGGCTTCGCGGAGCGTTCTTTTTCGGACAACCGCGGAATAAAATATCGTATGATACAGCTTAATCTAAAAAACACGCGCGTTTGCTTTGATTTCACGTTTTTCGCGGTAATTGCGTTTTTTATGCTCACGGACGGCGGCGCTTTCGGATTTTCGGCAATCATAGCCTGCGCGCTTCACGAAATGTCGCATCTTGTAATGATGATAATTTTCTCAATTCCCGTCGATACGATAACCTTTTACGGCGCGGGAATTAGGATTTCCTCCGATTTAATCGACAAAGCGCCGCGCTTCAAGAGAAATATCGTGCTTCTTGCGGGGAGCGCGGGGAATTTTGTTTTCGCGGGAGTTTTGTGGCTTGCGGGAGAAAAAGTTGCGGCTCTTATCAATCTTTTTACAGGGATTTTCAATCTGCTTCCCATCGGAGAATACGACGGAGCTGCACTGATGAAAAGCTTTGTGATAAGGCACTGTAAAGCGGAAAAGGTTGATTTTATAATGAAAATTGCGGCTGTTATTTCGGCGGCGGCAGGTGCATTTTTTATGTATTTTTTCGGGAGCGGAACGTTTTCTCTTATCACAACAGTTGTCTATCTCCTCGCTTCATTTGGCTTGAAAAACAAGTAATACTTTAATTAAAAGTATTGACAAAATTGTATTTATATGGTAAAATAAATATAACTATAAGTAGAAATATATCATATTTGGGGAAAAAACAATGAAAAACAGAATTATTGCTTTAGCGGCTGCGGCGGCGCTTGTGCTTTGCGGGTGCAAGGCTCAGGAGAAGAAGGAAAATGTGAGCGTGATTGACGCGGGGGGAGTGTCGCTCGGTTCGTCCGAGGGCGTGATTTCCTACGGCTCAAGCACGTCCTATTCCGTCAATTCATCATCGCAAAGTTCCTCGGAGAGCGTTTCGTCAAGCTCATCGAGCTATTCAACCTCATCTGAAGGCGGAAAAACCTCGACAACGGAGGAAGCAAGCTATTCCGCTGCCGAAAGTGTTTCTCAAAGCTCCTCGGACATTTCTTCAAGCTCTTCAGCAATCGCTTCATCAACCGAAAGCTTGTCTTCATCATCTTCTTCATCTTCAACGCAAACGAGCTGCTCATCATCAACAACGGAGCTTCCTCCCGCGAATTTCGGCTCAAACAGCTATCGCGCGATGAATTACTCCGAGGTAAAGGGAATTTGGATTTCTTACATAGACCTCGCGGGGATTTTGAGCGGCACGGAAAGCGACTTCAGAAGCGGGATTTCGTACATTTACGACAACTGCAAATCGCTTGGAATTAACACGGTTTACGTTCACGTTCGTTCACACGGCGACGCCTATTACAGCTCGGATTATTTCCCGAGAACCAAATATCTCGGCGGCTATTATGACCCGCTTGATGTTATGGTTGAGGAAGCGCACGAGCGAGGGCTGTCGTTTCAGGCGTGGATAAATCCGCTTCGCGCGTGCGCGGTGTCGGATATCGGGCGCGAAAGCGGCAATCCGCTGTACAGCTGGGCGGGCGGCGAAACGCGGCTGGTTCAGGTTGGAAGCTACTACTATTTAAATCCCGCGTACAGCGAGGTTATCGAGCTTATCGCGAACGGCGCGCGTGAAATCACGGCAAATTACGATGTTGACGGCGTTCACATTGACGCCTATTTCTATCCCACAACCGATACTTAGTTCGACAGCGCGGCGTTCTCCCAAAGCGGCTTGTCGTCGCTCTCGGAGTTCAGACTTGCAAACTGCGACAAGCTTGTTTCTTCGCTCTATAAGGCGGTGAAGCGCGGCAACAGCTCTGCGATTTTCGGAGTAAGCTGTCAGGGAAGTATCTACAACAACTACAACTATATGTACGCGGACGTTAAGAAATGGTGCGCCGAAAGCGGCTATATCGACTACATAATGCCGCAGATTTACTATGGTTTCAAGAATTCCGCCGAGCCGTTTGAGGAGTGCGTAAACACTTGGAATAATATGGCATATTCTGGAAATATCCCGCTTATTGTCGGAATAACCTCGGCAAAGCTTGGTCTTGAGGACAAATGGGCGGGCGAGGGAAATCAAGAGTGGATAACGGACGAGGATATTTTAAAGCGGCAATTTTTGGTTTCACGCGAGCTTGCTGCCTATGGGGGAATAGGAATTTACAGCTACGGTGCCGTCTTTAACGCGGATTATTCCGTGCAAAGTCAGGTTGACCGAGAAATTGACGCGCTGAAAGCCGCGATGAATTAAAAACGGGGAAAAGTTATGAAAAAGCTATTTAGGGGAATTATTTCGGCGATTTTGTGCCTCGCGATTTTTTCTTCAACAATAACAGTTTCTGCCTCGACAAACGAGGAAGCTTCGGGTACAGCCGAAACAGGCGGCGTGCAGGCTCCTGTTTACGCCGAGAGCAAAATCTATCTTCAAAACGATATGCGAGCAGTTTTCCTCACGCCTAAGGTTGATTTTGACAGCGAAAGCGATTTGACTGCGCTTTGCACGGATATTATCGGGCTTGGAATGAACGCGGTTGTGATAAACACCTCGGCTGAGGGCGAGGATTTTTACGATTTTGAGCCGGAGAAAACGGACGGAATTCTCAACGAGATGATAGGAGCCGCGCATAGAGCAAACCTCTGCGCCTACCTCACGGTTGATGTTAAATCGCTGGTGAATAAAGTGCTGAAAAGCGGCGGCGGGCTGAAAGAGGGCTTTACTGCGGCGGTACACAAATTCGCGATGAAATACACCTGCGAGGGCATAATTCTCGTGAACTATTACACCGAGAACACCCCCGAGATGTA
>CAMEQX010000043.1 GCA_945933905.1 uncultured Clostridia bacterium | reverse complement strand
CCGCACAAAAACGTCCTGCGCCGCGTCCTCGGCGTCAGCAGCGTTTCCCAGCCGCGTGAAAGCTATTCGGTAAACCATCGGCAGATAGTGCCGCATCACCTCGTTGAAGCTCTCAGAGGTTTTCAGAGAAAAATCCATAATAAAACTCCGATTTACTTATAATACCCGACAACTCCGAAAAAAGTTGCAGAAAATTCAAAAAATCCGCTAAATCACGCAAACCGCGTGGCGAGTGACGTGGCAGCCCATATTCACCGCGACAGGCAAGCCCGCGATGTGCGTGGGAGCCTGCTCGATGTTGACGTAAAGCGCGGTCTGCGTGCCGCCGAAGCCCTGCGCGCCGATGCCGAGGCGGTTTATCCCGTCAAGCGCCTGTTTTTCCATCTCCGCGTAAAGTGCCTTCGGATTTCTCACGGTCAAATCGCGGCAGAGCGCCTTTTTCGCGAGGAGCGCGCACTGCTCGAAATCGCCGCCTATTCCCACTCCGACCACAATCGGCGGGCAAGGATTGCTTCCCGCAACAGACGCGGTTTCGATGATGAAATTGACAATATCTTCCTTTGAAGCAGACGGCGTAAACATCTTCAAACGGCTCATATTCTCGCTTCCGAAGCCCTTCGGCGCGACCATAAGCCGAATTTCCTCTCCGTCAACAGTTTTCGTGTGAATAATCGCGGGGGTATTGTTGCCGGTGTTCACGCGCTCAATCGGGTCTCCGACAACGCTGAGGCGCAGTTTCCCCTCAACATAGCCCTTCGCAACGTCCTTGTTCACCGCGTCCTCGAAGCCGCCATTTATAATATGTACGTCCTGACCGATTTCCGCGAAAACAACCGCCATTCCCGTGTCCTGACAAATCGGCACGGAAAGCTCCTCGGCGGCGTCAAGATTGCGCTCAAGGTCGCCAAGCACGCTCTTGCAAAGCTCGCTCTCCTCACTATTTTGCGCGTTTCTGAGGCACTCGCGCATTCCCTCGGGCAAGTGCAAATTCGCTTCAACGCAAAGTTTGGCAATAGCATTTGTGATTTCTTCGGCATTGATTTCTCTCATTTTCATTCTCCCATTTCAATAGGTCACATCTTAAAAACCTTGTTTGAGCAAAAATGCCCATAGCACGCCGACTGCTGCGTCAAACCTCCTAGCAAGGCATCAAGCCTTGCGTCGTCGGCTTTCCTTGCATTCGACGCACTCTTGTCATTTTTGCTTTTCAAACCGGTTTTTAGATGTTCCCAACAATTCTCCCCGAAACGCAAACCAAAACGGGCGTTTCGGTTATATCCAGCGGGTCGCCGTTAAACAGCGAAAAATCCGCGTCCTTTCCCACTTCAACGGAACCGATTTCGTCCGCAGCGCCGATGATTTCCGCAGCGTTTATCGTTATCGCACGCAGCGCCTCTTCCCGCTCCAGACCGCCTCTCACGGCAAGCGCCGCCGTTAGCGGAAGATACTGAATAGGCGTTTCGGGGTGGTCGGTGCAGATTGCGAACTTTATCCCGTTTTCCCCGAGAACAGCGGGCGTTTTGATATCGTGGTGCGCGAGCTCGGGCTTTCCTCGGTCACCCATCAATGGCCCGAGAACCACCGCGGGCATATCCTCGGCAAGCTCCTCGGCAATAATTCCGCCGTCCGTGCAGTGTATCAGCACATAGTCGAGATTGAACTCCTTGGAAATGCGGATTGCCGTGAAGATATCGTCCGCGCGGTGACAGTGAAAATGCGCCTTGAGCTTGTCTTTCTTGTTGAACAGCGGCATAAGCGCCTCGCATTTCGCGTCAAAATCGGGGCGCGTTGTTTCGTCATCGGTGCCTTTGGTGCGGTTGTATTCGTCCAAATCTTCCTTATAACGAAGCGCTTTCGCGAGATTTTCACGGATAATTCCCGCCGTTGCCATTCGCGTGACGGGAGCTTCATCGCGGTCGTTGTAGGTGCTCTTGGGGTTTTCACCGAGCGCAAACTTAATCGCGGCGGGATTTTTCACAATCAGCTTATCCACGCGCTTCGAGCCGTAGGTTTTGATAAGCGAGAACGTGCCGCCGATGGGATTTGCGCTTCCGACGCCCGTGCAGACCGCCGTGACGCCCGCCCTTGCCGCGTCCCCGAAGCAGCGGTCAAGCGCGTTTATACTGTCGATTGCGCGAAGATGCGGGGTTGCGGGGTCGGTGTCCTCGTTTCCGTCGTCGCCCTCGAAGCAAAGCGCGTCCGACCACATTCCGAGCTGACAGTGCGCGTCGATAAAGCCGGGGTAAAGGTCCGCGCCCTCGCCGTCGATAACCTCCTCGTCCGCGGGCTTATAGTCCTTCATATCGCCGATTTCCGTGAAAATACCGCCGTTTGTCCTCACATAACCGTTTGCAAAATCGTTGTTCGCCATTGACTTGATATTGACGTTGATAATTACCATAATTTTCCTCTGTTACAAAAAATTTCTATCGCCGAAACGATACACATATATCTTTATTATAGCACAATTTCCGCGATAGGACAAGGGGTTTTTGATTTTTCCGAGAAATTGTGAAAACAAGGCAAAAAATGTGAAAATATTATAAAAATAGCTAAAAACCTCTTGAAATGTTGAAATAATTTTGGTATAATGTATATAGCGACAGAATAAATATATTCAATGTGTGAATTTACAAAATAAATTATCTTCAAAAAAACGCTTTGACAAGAGGTGATTTGAGTGTCGAAATTAGACAGAGCTGTTATGAACAGCGGAAATTACGCATTCCTTATGAAATACAAGCCCGGCTTTCCTATCGAGTTTTTCGGCAAAACAAATCCGTTTTCCGATAAAAGAAAAACGCTTTTGAGCGAGATTTTGCACCCCGATGATTATATGCCGTTTTGCAGTATCGTAAACGAGGTTATCAACGGGAAAGGCGGGAGCATTAAAACTCACGCGCGCTTGAAAATGGACGGAGATTACCGCTGGTTCTTTATGTCGGCGGGCGCGGAGCATCCCTCAAAGGGTGCGACGGATTTCTGCGGAATGATGTTTGACGTGACCGAGTATCTCGAATGCGAGAGCGAGGACGCCGTTATGCGCAAATTCCGCACGAAAATCAAGGACTCCATAAGCTCGGATGATGAACCGAATTTGCGCGATATTCTCGGCGAGGACTATCTCGAGCTTATTCAGCAGCCGTTTTCGCATATCAAGGGACTTTATTCGGCTATCGTGGCAAACGACGGCAGCGTTATCGCGTCCGCTTATCAGCAGGACAAAAAGGTGAACCTCAACAAGATGAGCTATCAGCGCAAGAAAAGCATCCGCGTGAAGCACAGAACCTGCGCGAGCTGGATTATCGCGGGCGAGTCGCTTGAGGATATCAACGAGAGCGCGCCGCTGCTTGAAATAATGGTGCAGACGGTGTCGGAGATTGCGAATTCCTACGTTGTTATCGGCGAGGAAATGGAAAACAGCCAGAATGCAAACAAGCTTCTCGGAGAGAATTTCGAGGACCAGATTTTGATAAACAGCGTTTATTCGCACACGCTTAAATGCGAGAACACCGCCGCCGCTTTCGCGAATATTATCCCGATTATCGACGATTATTTCGGGCTGGATAAGATGATTTTTGCCGCGGACGACAGCGAGCCCGTGAAGGTGTATCACTGGGACGAGGCGGGAAACCTTATCCCCGTTATCTCGCATCAGATGAAAGACGAGCGCTTAAACGAGCTGCTTGACGTGAACGCGGTTGTTTGTGCAAACGAGAGCGAGCTGCGCGCCGAGCCGAACCAAAACAGAAGCTGCGCGATTTCAAGAGTGTTTGAAAACGGCGTTGCGAAGGGTATGATTATCTTTATTTCAAATCAAACCGACAGAGTGTGGTCAAACCGCGACCGCAAAATGCTTCGCAGCCTTACGACAATTCTCGCGTCGCTGATTTACCGCTCGCTTATGGAAAACCAGCTTGCTCTTTCACAGGAACACCTCGAGCGCCTCGCCTACACCGACCACAGCACAGGTATCCCGAACGAGAGCGCTTTTGAACGCGATATGAAGGCGACAATCGAAAAAGGAGAGCCTTGCTCGATTGTGTCAATCGAAATTGCGAACTACAAGTCAATGTCCGAGGCGTTCAGCTATCACTACGCGGACGAGGTTATAAAAAGCGTCGCGGAGTACATCTCGGCAATCCCCGTCAGCACAAAAAAGAAGATTTACCGCTTTTCAAACGACATTCTTGTCGTGACGATTGAGGGAGCCGACAAGGGCGAAACAACAGGGCTTGCGCGTTCTATTTTAAGCAAATTCCGCGCGCCGTGGTTCTTGAACGAGGCGGAATACAAAATCGATATGTTCGCGGGAGTGGCTTTCTATCCCGATGATATTTACAGCTTCGCGGACTGCGTTAAGGCGGCGACAAGAACTCTGCGGCTTGCCAAGGAAAGAAAAGCGCAGACGCCCGTCACCTATTCCGTTGACCTTGAGGAAAAGCTCGACGAAAATCTCCGCGTAAGACGGCTGATTATCGACGCTGCTGAGAACGATTTCAAGGGCTTCTATTTCCTCTACACGCCGATTATCAACGCGCATACGGGAGAACTCGCCTGCTGCGAGGGACATATGTTCTGGGCGAACAACGACATAATCGTGTCCAAGGAACGCTTCCTTCCCGTTTTAGAGCGTCTCGGGTATGGGATAAAGGTCTATGAATACGCGATGAAGAGAATGTGCGAGTTCTGCGCAACGGTGCGTGAGAGCGGTCTCGAGAACTTCAAAATAGGCTTCGATATCTCGGAGTCAACGCTCAGCTCGGACAGCAGCGTTTTGTCGCTTAAACAAGCGCTTTTGGAATACTCGCTTCCGCCGGACGCGATGAATGTTGTCACCTCGGAAAGCGCGGGAACCCTCGCCAAAAGCAACGTCAACCTCAAACAGCTTCACGCGCTCGGAGTGAACATTGTCGCGGACGACAAACAGAGCATTTTCCTCACGGACGCGGTGTTTGACAATCCGTACATAAAGGCAATCAAGCTCAATATGCACCGTCTTTGCGGCGACGAGGTATCGACAAGCTACGTCCGCTCGTTTATCGAAAAAGCTCACGAAAAGGGCATAGATATCTGCATTAAGGGCATCGACAATCAGCAGCTTCTCGAAACCGCAAGCGCTTTCGGCATCGACTACATTCAGGGCATCGTAAACGGCCGTCCTCTCCACACGCGCGAATTTATGGGAAAGCTCGTGCTGAAACAAGCAAGCGCAAAGTAATCCTATCCGAATTATTTGTGAAAAAAGCCGAAGATTTTCAAATAATCCTCGGCTTTTTGGCGTTTTCGGCGAAATTTCGGCTGAAAAATTATTTCACGGGAATTCTATTGAAAATAGCGCGAAAAAGGTATATAATAAAATGTGTATAAGTTTTTTTGTTAGTGGAAGAAATATTATGTCAAATATAAAATCAATTCTGAAATTTTTCCTGAACCACTTCAAGCATATCGATAAGATTTTACCGATTATCTGCCTTTCGCTGACCGTGTTCGATATTTTCCTCGTGAACAAGATGTACGAAACGGGAGTTATTGACAGCTCGTCCGTTGTGACAACGCAGCTCACCGCGGCAATTCTCGGTATCGCGATTGCGGCGATAATCAGCTTTATCGACTACAAATTCATCTCGAAGATGTGGTTTATTTACGCGCCCGTTGCCGTGATTTTGCAGCTTCTGCTGTTCACGCCGCTCGGTCGGCACCGCGACGACGATATCGCTTGGCTGGACTTCGGCTTCTTCAACATTCAGCCGTCCGAGATACTCAAATTCGTGTTCATCATCACGCTTGCCACACACATCTCAAAGCTCGGCGACAAGCTGAATTCACCGAAGCATTTTCTGCTGGTCTGCGCGCACGGTCTGTTCCCCGTGGGACTGATTTTAATTCAGGGCGACGCGGGCTCGGCGCTGGTTTTCCTGTTTATCTTCATCTGTATGCTGTTTATGGGCGGGATTTCTTGGAAATATATCGTGGCAGCCGTCGCGGTGACGCCGCCGATTTTGCTGGTTGTGTGGAATTTCGTGATGAAAGAACACCACAGACAGCGATTTCTTATCCTCTTCGACAAGCAAATGCAGGAGGAAGAGCGGCTCAATCTCTATATGCAGCAATATAACGGCACGATTGCGCTCGGCTCGGGGCAGCTCACGGGGCTTGGCTTTGATGATACAAAAAGCTACACCTACACGCCCGAAATGTACAACGATTTTGTATTCTCGTTCATCGGAATGACGCTTGGATTTATCGGGTGTATGGCGGTTGTAATTGCGCTGGCGCTGCTTTGCTTAAAGCTTTTGTCAAACGCCTCGGGCGCGTCCGACCCGCTCGGAAAGCTGATTTGCGTGGGAGTTTTCGCGATGGTTTTCTTCCATTGCGTTGTAAATATCGGAATGGTGCTGTCGGTTGTCCCCGTTATCGGAATACCGCTCCCGTTTATCAGCACGGGCGGCACGGCGATGATTATGATGCACGCGTGTATGGGACTTGTTTTGAGCGTTTCCGCGCATAAGGAAAAGGCAAAACATATGTTCTATACCGAAAAAGACTGAAAGGAAAATATATGAAACCTGCCGTTAAAAAAATCGATGAAATTTACTCGGCGAGCACGCTTGAGGCGCAGAAAATGCGTTATCGCAGCGCGGAGTGCGGCTTCGCGGAGCATTTCGGCACTCTCGGCGAACACCGCTTCTTCTCAACACCCGGACGCGTGGAAATCTGCGGAAATCACACAACCCACGCTTGCGGAAAAGCGTTTGCCGCGAGCATTGACCTTGACACAATCGCTGTCGCGGAGCCGACCGACGATGGCTTTATCACGATAAAGTCCGAGGGCTTCCCCGAGGAAAAAATCAGCATAGACGACCTTGACGTTAAGGAAAACGAAAAGCTCACGTCTGCGGCGCTGATACGCGGCGCACTCAAGGGCTTCAAGCGAAACGGCTACAAAATCGGCGGCTTCAAGGCTTACACAACCTCAAAGGTTCTCCAAAACTGCGGCTTGGGAAGTTCGGCGGCGTTTGAGATTTTGATAGGCACGATTATTACACACCTGTTCAACAACGGGCAAATTCGTCCCGCGACTCTTGCTCAAATCGCACGCTTTGCCGAAAACGAGTATTTCGGGAAACCCTCGGGGCTTATCGACCAGGTTTCCTGCGCTGTCGGGGGATTTGTCGCGATTGACTTCAAGGACGAGGATATGCCGATTATCGAGGAAATCCACTCGGATTTCAGCAGCTACAATCACGCGATTTGCATAGTCAACACGGGCGCAAAGTTCGGCGATTTTTCAAAGGAATACGCCGAAATCAAGGCTGAAATGAAGGCAATCGCCGACTATTTCGACTGCAACAGCCTGCGCCAGCTCGCAATCGAGGATATCACGCTGAATTTGAAGGATTTGCGCGACAAGTTCGGCGACCGCGCGGTTTTGCGCTCGATACACTTTTTCAGCGAAAACGAGCGCGTGGAGAAAATCGTCCACGCGCTGAAAAATGAAAATTTCGATGGTTTTCTGTCGTCCGTGAGAGAAAGCGGCGACTCATCGTTCAAATATTTGCAGAATATCTACACGCCGAACGACGTCCGTCACCAGCCGCTTAGCATCGCCCTCAACATCGCCGAGGGCGTCCTTCACCGCAAGGGTGCCTGCCGCGTTCACGGCTCGGGATTTTTCGGCTCGATGCAGGCGTTCGTGCCGCTTGAGGATTTGCAGCAGTTCAAGATGAGAATGGAAAAAATCTTCGGCATAAACTCCTGTCACGTCCTCACGGTGAGAAATATCGGGAGCTGCGAGGTGCTGATGGGTTAATCGGCGACCTCAAACTCGCTCATCTGCTTGATTAAAACCACGTCAACCAGCGCGTCCAGCAGAACGCCGTTTTCCGTGTATTCCTCGGAGAAAACCTTGCCGTTTTCGCGGATTTGCGCCGACAGCCCCGCCTTGTCGTAGGGCAAAAGCAGCTTCATTCGCTTTGAGGTCTGCGGGAGATTTCGCGCCACAGCACGCAAAAGCTCGTCAATTCCCTCGTTGTTTTTCGCGGAAATCTTCACGGTTTTTTCGTCTGTCGGTATATTTTCGGTGATTTTATCGCATTTGTTTAAAATCGTCACCACGGGAATTTCCGAAGCGCCAAGCTCCGCGAGTGTTTTCAGCGTGACTTCGGCTTTTTCGGCAATTTCGCTGTCGGACGCGTCGCAGACGTGCAGAATTATATCCGCCGAAGCCGCTTCCTCAAGCGTTGACTTGAACGCTTCGACAAGATTGTGCGGGAGCCTGCGGATAAGCCCGACGGTATCGACAAGCAGCAGATTTCGCCCGTCGGGAAGCTCGATTGCTCTCGACGTCGGGTCAAGCGTCGCGAAAAGCTTATCCTCCGCGAGAACGCCCGCTCCCGTGAGCAAATTCAGCAAGGTTGACTTTCCCGCGTTCGTGTAGCCGACAATCGCGCCGACCTGAACGTTGTCTTTTTTGCGGCGG
>CAMEQX010000042.1 GCA_945933905.1 uncultured Clostridia bacterium | reverse complement strand
CACCACGCTCACGCCTGTTCTTGGTGTGGTAAAGCGCGGCGAAAAGTCCTTTGTTATGGCGGATATTCCGGGGCTTATCGAGGGCGCTTCGGAGGGCGCGGGGCTCGGTCACGAGTTTTTGCGGCACGTTGAGCGCTGCCGCTTGATAATCCACGTTGTTGATGTTTCGGGGATTGAAGGGCGCGACCCTATCGAAGATTACGAGAAAATCAACGCCGAGCTTGCGAATTTCTCGGAGGATTTGTCCGAGCTGCCGCAGATTGTCGCGGCGAACAAGTGCGACCTCGCCGATGAGGAGCAAATCGCGCGCTTTGAGGAATATATCGCGGGAAAAGGTCTGAAGCTGTTCAGGATTTCGGCGGCGACAACCGAGGGAACAGCAGAGCTTATGGACGAGGCTTGCGCGGAGCTTGACAAATTGCCGCCCGTGAAGCGCTTTGAGCCTACTCCGCTTTCGCTCGAGGAGCTGGAGAAAATGGCTGAGGAAAAGCGCTCGTTCAGCATCACAAACGAGGACGGCGTGTTTATCGTCACGGCAGACTGGCTTGCGCCGATTTTATACAACTGCAATATGGAGGACTATGAAAGTCTGCAATATTTCCAGCGAGTTCTCCGTCAAAGCGGCATTATAGACGAGCTTGAGCGTATGGGAATTGAAGAGGACGATGTGGTTTCCATTTACGATTTTGAGTTCAATTACGTTAGATAAAGAAAACTAACCGGACTGGCGAGAAATCGTCAGATACGAGGAAACGATATCTCGGCTAGGCTTTGTGCCTGCCGAGATGTCGTTGACGAAGTAGATGGCGGTTTATCGCCGGTCCGGACTTCCGAGCGGGATTTCGGGAGGCGAACACAATTATGAGTTCAATCAGCATTATTTTCAACAACCTCGACCGCGCGACTGCGGGCAGCGAGGAAACAGCGCAGAAGGTTCTTACGCTTTGCGGGAACGTTTCGCCGAAAAACGCGCTCTTTATCGGCGACGAGTGCTTCACACCAACGCTTCTCAAAAAGCAGACAAATGCGGAGATTTCCACGTGCTTTTTCGAGCAGTTTCGTGCGGAGCGCGCCGCGGCAAAAGGCTTTTCATCACGGGTTGTGATGCCGTTTGAAATCCCGCAAAGCGAGACCGAGTGGGATTTTATATGGTACAACGGAGTTTCTGTCCTTGAGGGCTCGGCGCTTTTGTTGGAGCAGATTTACGACAATCTCGAAAAAGGCGGCACTGCGGTTTTCAGGACGCTTTGCTGGCTGATTGAGCCGTCGCCCGATACAAAGTGCTACATCGAGCGCCGTTTCGGAAAGCCCGAGGCGCTGGACGCGGTGCTGAGGAACGCAAAGGAGCAGGGCTTCAAAATCCGCGACTTTTACATTGCCCCGAAAACCGACTGGACGCACGGTCTTTACGAGCCGCTGAAGGCTGAAATGCAAAAGCTTGAGGGCGCTTCGGAGGACGGCGAGGAAACGGGAATTTCGGAGCTGAACAAAGAAATGTATATGTTTGAATTGCATAGCGAGGAGTACAGCTTTGTCTATTACATTCTTGAAAAGTGACCCGCTCTCCGAAAAGGAAGCGACGGCTTATTCGCCGAACGTTCTCGCATTTTACGGGGACTCGGTTTACGAAACGCTCGTCCGCGAGAACATTGTCCGAAATCATCAGACAAACGCGGGTAAACTCCACGAGCTTGCGGTAAAACGCGTCCGCGCGAGCTTTCAGTCCGAAGCAGTGAACATCATCGAGCCGCTCCTCACGGAAAAGGAAGCCGATATTCTGCGGCGCGGACGAAATTCGGGCGGAATTTCAATCCCAAAGAGCGCGAAAGCCTCCGAATACCGCCGCGCGACCGCTCTTGAAACGCTTTTCGGCTACCTCGCGCTTTCAGGGCAAAACGACCGTTTGAGAGAACTTTTTGACGTAATCATCAATACGTTTTCCGAAGAAGGTTGAGCAAATGAAAAAGAAAATTCGTCGTTGGATAATTGACATTTTGGTGATGATTTTAGCCGCGGCGATTTATTCGCTCGGAATTCACATCTTCATCTCCCCGAACGATATCGCGCCGGGCGGCGTGACGGGAATTGCGATTATTCTCACGAAATTCTGGGGAATAAGCGTCGGCACGCTGATTTTTTTGCTGAACATTCCGCTGATTATCGCGGGATTTATTCTGCTGAACAAAACCACGATGATAAAAACGATGATTTCGGTTGCGATGATAACCGTTTTCACGAATTTAGCGGAGATGTTTGTTCCTGTGTATGACGCGTCGGGCGGAAACGGCGTTGTCGCGGCAATTTTCGGCGGCGCGGCAATGGGTATCGGCTTGGGGCTCGGCTACAACCGCGAAAGCACCTCTGGCGGCACGGATATCCTCACGAAAATCATCGGGAAATACCACACCGATTTCAAGCTCGGGGCAATTCAGGCGGTTCTTGACTGCGTTGTCGTGGCAGCGGGATTTGCTGTTTTCGGGAACGTCAACAACGTGCTTTTCGCGGCGATTGCGATTTTCGTTCAATCGAAGCTCACGGACACTATCGTTTACGGCAGTCAGGAGAGCCGATGTATGCTGATTTGCTCCGAGAACTCCAAGACGATTGCCGAGGAGATTTTGAAGCAGAGCAACGGCGTGACGCTCTTCAAGGGCGAGGGCGCTTACAGCGGAAACGAGCGGCAGGTTCTCGCGACGGCTGTTCACAGGAGCAATTATTCCAAGGTCAAGCGCATTGTAAAAACCGCCGACCCGAAGGCGTTTGTCATCACGACCAGCGCAAACGAGGTTTACGGCGAGGGCTTTACGAAGCTGAATTAGTTTAAATTACAAATTATATAAAGGAGAAGATTTATGTCAGGACATTCAAAATGGAGCACAATCAAGCGCAAAAAGGGTGAAAAGGACGGCGCAAGAGCAAAGGTTTTCACGAAGATAAGCCGTGAAATTCTCGTTTGCATCAAGGAAACGGGAAGCGCAGACCCCGCGAACAACTCTAAACTCGCGACTCTTGTTCAGAAGGCAAAGTCCAACAATATCCCCAACGACAACATCGACCGCTTGCTCAAAAAGGCTGCGGGCGGCGCTGAAAAGAACGATTATGAAAACTGCGTTTACGAGGGCTATGGACCGGGCGGAGTTGCGGTAATCGTGGATTGTCTCACGGACAACAGAAACCGTACTGCCGGCGAAATCCGCCACTATTTCGACAAATCCGGCGGCAATATGGGCAACACGGGCTGCGTATCGTTTATGTTCTCGCTGAAGGGCGTTATTGTTCTCAACAACGAGGACGGCGATATTGACGAGGACAAGGCTATGGAGGACATTCTCGAAAGCGGCGCGGACGATTTTGCTTTTGAGGACGGAGTTGTTGAAATCACAACCGACCCTGCGAATGTCAGCGCTGTTGCCGAGGAGCTTACAAAGCGCGGTTATCAGGTAATTTCCGCTGAGGCAGCTCAGGTGCCTTCTACTTATACGACGCTCACCGACGACGACCAGCTCAAGAAAATGGCTCAGCTTCTTGACTCTCTTGATGACAACGATGATGTTCAGAACGTTTGGCACAACTGGGACGAGCCCGAGAGCGACGACGAGGATTAAGCGCAAAATTTTTGCAAAGCGGTAATCGAGCACTCTGCCTTCGCGGTGCACTAACAAAAGTCTTTTTGGAATGTCAACGAGAAACCTTCGGTTTCCCTAACCTTTTTCTTCAGAAAAAGGTTCTTGGCAGCCGGAGGCACTCGAGCGCGGAGCGCGACCACTCGCGGTGAAGCCGCGCAAACGCGTTAGCAAACGCAAACACATCTCGCAAATTCAGCTAAACAAACAACCCACGGAAAAGCTCCGTGGGTTAACTTTATTTGTGATAAAATCAAATCAGTTCAAATGAAACAAGCTCCGCTTCAATTCGCGGGTAAAACTGCGTGCTTGACGTATATTTTACGTTGTCAACAACAATTCTGCACTTCACATATTCGTTCCCCTCGGGGATTTCAAAGCCCGCAAGCGCCGCGTTATCGAAGACGTTTCCGAGGAAAATGCAGCCATACTCGTTGCTCCAGACAAGGTTTTTGTCGGAGCCGTTCATCATTTTGTGGCAAATCCCCGCCTCCGCGTCAACCGTATAATTCACCACGGGCAAATCACCCTCAGTTATCACGAAAACAACGTCGCCCTCGCCCGCAAAATTTGAGCCCTCCGTGCGAAGATTTATGTAGCCCGAAAGCTCGGTTTCACCCGAAAACGTGCAGGAGCCGTAGCAGAAATAGCTTCCCGCCGCCCCCAAAGCGTCCTCCTGCGTGCGCGCAAAGTTCGTTTCCGCAAATGTGAGCGTCATTCCGCACATCTTTTCTCCGACATTCAGCCGCGTGTATTTCGCGTCCTTTTCATCGGATATATCGTTAAACGACATCGTGATTTCGTCATAAACATCACCATTGTCAAGATTTGTACGGAAAATCCCCTTCGGCTCGGAAACATAGATAAAGCCCATACACAACACGGACGAGAAATTTTCCTCGGTTAAATTCTCAACGCTTGCGTCTTGTCCCTCGGGCACGAAAACCTGTTTGATATCGCTTCGCAGTATCACATCGTCCGCAAGCCCCTTGAGAAAGGTTTCGTTTGTCAAGGGCTCGCTCTCCGAGGAGCTTTCTGTTGAGCTTTCGGTTGAAGAAGAACTTGTCGTTGAACTCGAAGATATCGTTGACGAAGAACTAACCGTTGTCGAAAAGCTCGAAGAAGTGCTCTCCTCAACGCTTGACGACGAGGAATTCTCCTCCTTTGAGCTGCACCCGCAAAGCACCGCGGCAAGTATTACCGCAAGAGCCGCTTTTGTTTTTTTCATATATTTTCCTCCGATTTGCTTTGTTTTTTCTAATATTATAGCATTTGCTTGATTAAAAGTCAAGACTTTTCGTAAAAATAGCTAAAAATATTAGGTAATTTTTGTTAAAAAAGTTACTTTACAAAAAGTGAAAAATTACTTAAAATAGTTATATACATATTAAAGAGGGGAAGATTTTATGATTAAAAAAAGCGTGACAATGAGCGATATCGCAAAGGCAATGAACGTAAGCACGGTTACTGTGTCAAAGGCGCTGGGCGGACGCGAGGGAGTGAGTGAGGCTCTGCGCGGGAAAATCAAGCAAAAAGCGGTTGAAATGGGCTATCGCGTTCACACGGGAAGCCGAGCGGGTAAAGACGGACTCACCTATAACATCGGGATTATTGTCGCGAAACAGTTTATAAACGAGCCGTCCGCGTTTTACTGGATTATTTACAAGCATTTGGTTGAATTTCTGCAAAAACAGAATTATTACGGTATGCTGGAGGTTGTGGATAACGAAAACGGCATTCCCGAGATACCGAATTCCGTGAGTGAAAAAAAGGTTGACGGGCTGATTGTTTTGGGACAATTTTCCGAGAACTATGTGGATAAGCTGATGTCTTACTATATACCGACCGTGCTTTTGGATTTTTGTGTAAATCGCGAGGACGCGGACGCTGTGCTTTCCGACAACTTTTACGGGGCTTTTCAGCTGACCTCGCATATTATCGCAAACGGTCACAGAAAAATCGCGTTTATCGGCAACGTTCACGGCGCTTCGAGCATTCAGGACAGGTTTCTCGGGTATTATAAGGCGCTGCTTGAGAACAGGATTTCGCTGCGGCAGGAATGGATAATACGCAGTCAGAATGCCGAGGGAGAGACGCTGAAAAGCTTTGAGCTGCCCGAGGAAATGCCGACGGCGTTTGTATGTTCATCGGACGAATGCGCGTTTAATCTGGTTAATCAGTTAAAGAGCGCGGGGCTGAGGGTACCGCAGGACGTGTCGGTGGCGGGGTATGAAAATCACATTTATTCGACGATGAGCAGCCCGCATTTGACGACGATGGATGTTGATGGGTATAGGATGGCGAAAGCGGCGGTGGAGATTTTGTTGGCGAAGGCTAGGAGCGATGAAGGGAAGCACGGAAGGACGTTGATTTCGGGGAAACTGATTGTGCGGGACAGCGTGAGGAATTTGTTCTCGTAATTAAAGCGCGAAGCGAAAAAAGTCTTTTTGAAAGTCGGGCGTTTTTGGCATTGTGTGGGCATTCGCGCGAAGCGCGGCAAACGCGTTCAAAAGCGCTAAAGGGGGTTGTGGGGAAAACAAGAGTTTTCCCCACAAGCATTTTCATCGGCGGGAAGCCGATGAAAATGCAGCGATTTTTCGGGTTCGATGCCCGAAAAATCGCCGTGGCTTCAAGGAAGCCAAAATTCCCCCTCAAAGCCACTAAAAAATCTCCACAAATCCACCCCCACCAAGTCGGAGGGAAAAGCTGCTCCCCGAAGAAACCCGCACCCGAGAAGCAATTTCCCGCATAAAAAACGCCACGGATATTTCCGTGACGAATTTCAATGGAGCGGATTACGAGGCTCGAACTCGCTACCTCCACCTTGGCAAGGTGGCGCTCTACCAGATGAGCTAAATCCGCGCTGGCGACCCGGAAGAGACTCGAACTCTCGACCTCCGCCGTGACAGGGCGGCGTTCTAACCAACTGAACTACCGGGCCAAAATCCGTATGCTCACGACCAACCCCCGATATTTCAGGCATCTATCAAACGAGCAACGGAGAGTAATAAAGGCGTGGTGGAAGTTGAGGGGCTCGAACCCCCGACCCTCTGCTTGTAAGGCAGACGCTCTCCCAGCTGAGCTAAACTTCCGAAAGTCTTTATCAACAACAGTATTATTATACAAAATTTGTCCGGATTTGTCAAGGGGTTTTTTGAAATTACATAATTTTGTTAAATTTGACTAAATTTTCGGTGTTGAAATCGTTTAAAAAGAAAATCTTTCCGCTAATATTGAAATGCAAAAGTCGCAAAATAATGACGAAAAGCATCGAGAGGAGGGATTTTTTTGGACAAGCTGGCACTCACGCTGTTGATAATCGGCGGCTTGAACTGGGGACTGGTCGGAATTTTCGGCTTTGACCTCGTAGCTTGGGCGCTCGGCGGTCAGGGCTCGATTTTTGCACGAATTGTGTATATTCTTGTCGCGCTCGCGGCTGTTTGGGCAATTCCGATGCTCTTCCGCAGACGCATTATCGCAGAAGAAGTATAAACAAATGCCCGTGAGCAAGCGCTTTACGGGCATTTTTTCATTATTTTATTTACACAATCGTCCCGCCGCCAACCACAACGTCTCCGTCATACAGCACAACCGCCTGTCCCGAGGCAATCGCACGCTGCGGTTCGTCAAACTGCACAACAACAGTGCCGTCCTCCTCAGCCCAAACCGAAGCCAAAGCCTCTTTCGCGTGATAACGCGTTCTCGCGGTCACCCGAACAGGCTCGCGCGGCGGTTTTTCCAAGGATATCCAGTTAAAGTCGCGCGCTCTGAGCGTCGTCCTGTACAACTCGCTTTCGGGAGCAAGCGTCACCGTGTTCTCCGAGAGATTTTTCGCGACAACGTACATCGGCTGCGGAAACGACAGCCCAAGCCCCTTGCGCTGCCCTATCGTGTAGCCGATTATCCCCTTGTGCTTTCCGTAAATTTCGCCGTCCAAGCCGACAAAATTCCCCTCGGGGTAGGTTTTCCCCGTGTGCCGCTCGATAAATCCAACATAGTCCCCGTCCGGCACAAAGCAAATGTCCTGAGAGTCCTTTTTAGCGGCGTTCAAAAGGTCAAGCTCCGCGGCAAGCGCCCTCACCTGTTCTTTTTCGGTGAACTCGCCAAGCGGGAATTTGATATGCGCGAGTTGCTCCTGAGTGAGCGAATAAAGCACATAGCTCTGGTCCTTCGCGGCGTTCAAGCTCTTTTTCAGCAGCCAGCGTCCGCGCTCCTCGTCAAATTCAACTCTCGCGTAATGCCCCGTGACAATATAATCGCAGCCGAGCTCCTGTCCGCGCCGAAAAAGCCGCTCGAATTTCATATAGCGGTTGCAGTCGATACAGGGATTGGGCGTGCAGCCGTTTTCATACGCGCTGACAAAACGGTCGATTACCTCTTCCTCGAAATCGCCCGTGAAATTGAACACATAATACTTCATTCCGAGCTTGAAGCAGACGTTTCTCGCGTCCTCAGCGTCGCTTGCAGTACAGCACGAGCGCTCCCCGCAAGGCTCGCCGTCCTCGCCGTGAAGCTTCATCGTCACGCCGATACACTCATATCCCGCCTTCTTCATCAGCGCCGCCGCAACCGAGCTGTCAACGCCGCCGCTCATTGCAATAAGCGCCTTATCCATCGCCCAGCCTCAGCATTTCATCAATACACTTTTTCGCAAGCAAGCGCGTTTCCTCGGGCATTGTGATTTCCTCGCCGTAATTTCCTTCAAGGCAGTGAAGCAGGCTTGCAAGCTTCGTCAGCTGCATATTTTTGCAGATAAAGTTCTTCGACAGCGGGAAAAAGCGCTTCTCGGGGCAGTCGATTCCGAGATGCTGAACAATGCTGTTTTCCGTGCCGATGATGAACTCCTTCGCGGGAGAATTTTTCGCAAAATCCATAATCCCCGTTGTGCTGCCGACATAATCCGCGCGTTCAACAACGGCTTTGCTGCACTCGGGGTGAACGAGAAGAAGCGCGTTCGGGTGGGC
>CAMEQX010000041.1 GCA_945933905.1 uncultured Clostridia bacterium | reverse complement strand
TTTGGCATCTTGTCGCAGAGCTTTTCAACGCCCAGCATAAGAAATCCGCCGACAAAGCCCGCAAGGAGCGCTCCGAGAAATCCCGAGGGAACGTCGCCCGACATGCTTGTAAAGGTCGAGCCTGTTGTCGCGAGGAAGCCGCCGACAAGTCCCACGAGGAAGCCGGGGCGGTCAGCAATCGATTTTCCGATATAACCCGCAAGAACAGGTATCATAAAGTTGAACGCAAATCCGCCGATTGTCTTGAAGAAAGCCGCCGCGGGAGTGAAAGTACCGAAGCTTGAGTCCTGAGGAGCGCCCGCGATTGTATCAATCAAAAACGCAATCGCGATGAAAATTCCGCCCGCAACCGTAAACGGAAGCATATTTGAAACGCCGTTCATAAGGTGCTTGTAAAGCTTTCTGCCGAAGCTCTCCTTGCCGCCGGAGGAAGCCGAGACGGTCTTTCCACCCTCGTGATGATAAACGGGAGCGTCGCCCGATACAATGCGGTTTATCAGCTCCTCGGGGATTTTTATTCCGTCGGAAACCTTTGTCGCGATGACTTTCTTTCCGTCAAAGCGCGCCATTTCAACGGACTTGTCCGCCGCAACGATAATTCCGTCACAAGAAGCAATTTCCTCGTCCGTGAGAATGTTTTTCGCGCCGCCCGAGCCGTTTGTTTCAACCTTAATCGAAATCCCGAGCTTTTTGCCCGCCTTTTCGAGAGCCTCAGCCGCCATATAAGTATGTGCAATTCCCGTCGGACAAGCCGTCACCGCAAGCACTTTATACGCTGATTTTGCGGGAGCGGGAGCCGCTTCCTCGGGATATTTCGCTCTTTCTGTTTCGTCGATGATTTTGAGGAATTCGTCCTTATCCTTCGCGGAAAGCAGCTTTGCTCTGAAATCCTCGTCCATAAGTATTGTCATCAATCCCGAAAGCACGTCAAGATGAACGTCGCCGCTGCCCTCGGGAGCAGCAATCATAAACAGCAGATTTGTCGGCTCGCCGTCAAGCGCCTCATAGTCAACACCAGAAGGCACGGTCATTGCCGCAAGAGAGGGCGCCGACACACCCTTGTTTTTCGCGTGGGGAATTGCAATTCCCTCGCCGACAGCCGTTGAGCCGTGTTCCTCGCGCGCGAGAATACCCGCCTTATAAGCCTCTCTGTCAGCGATTTTCCCGCCCTTCACCTGCAAATCGACAAGCATATCGATTGCCTCGGACTTGCTCTTAGGAGCTGCGTTCAGCTGAATGCTGTCACGGCTTAACAAATCAATAATCCTCATTGTAATTCCTCCTTTTTTATGTTTTTTCTCAATCAAGCTGCCTCAGCAGCTCGAAAATTTCCTTGTTTTCGGCAAGTCCCTCGGAAAACGCCGTTGCGCCGCCCGCCGCCGTACCGAGCTTCAGCGCGTATTCATAGTCCTTTTCGCAGCCCGCGATGAACCCCGCGACCATACTGTCGCCCGCACCGACCGAGTTTTTCACCTGTCCCTTGCACACGCCGCAGACGTGAGTTTTTCCGTTTTCGTCAAGCAAAACCGAGCCGTCTCCCGCCATCGAAACCAGCACGTTTTGAGCGCCCATTTTCTTGAGCTTTTTCGCGTGCTCGATTATCTCGTCAATCGTCTTCAACTCTTTCCCGAACATTTCTCCAAGCTCGTGGTTGTTCGGCTTAATCAAAAACGGCTTGAATTTCAGCACGTTCATCAGCAAGTCCTTAGTCGCGTCAACAACCGCGCGGATTTTCCTGTCGCTCAGCTTTTCAAGGATTTTCTCGTAGATATCCTCGGGCAAATCCGCCGGAATACTTCCCGCAAGAACAAGCGTGTCGCCGTCCTCGATTTTGTCCAGCTTTTCGAGAAGCTCCGCGAGCGCTTTCTCGGGGATTTCGGGACCGCTTCCGTTGAGCTCGGTTTCTTCGCTTGACTTGATTTTTACGTTAATTCTCGAGCAGCCGTTGTCGAGATGAACGAAATCCGCTTCAATTCCGCGCTCGACAAGCGATTTTTCGATTGCCGCGCCGGTAAATTCCGCGACAAATCCCAGCGCCCGCGACTTAATCCCAAGCTCCTTCAGCACCAGCGAAACGTTTATTCCCTTGCCGCCGAAATGGATTTCCTCGCGCTCGGAGCGGTTTGTCAAGCCGATTTTCAGCTCGTTTGTGTGAACGATATAGTCAACCGCAGGATTGAACGTAACCGTGTAAACCATTTACATAACCTCCTTGATTGACGTGAATTCCGCGTATTTCGCGTCAATGATTTTGTCCGTAATAATCTGAACCTTTGAAATCTGCGCGAAAGTGACCGATGAAATTTTGTCGAATTTCGAGTGGTCGGCGAGAATGAACGATTTTGAACTGTTCGCGATAACCGCCTCTTTCACGCGCGCCTCGTTGACATCGGGAGTGGTTATCCCCGCGTTTACGGAAACCCCGTTTGCTCCGAGGAAGCATTTTGTGAAGTTGTATTTTTGCAGCGACATCACACATTCCGCGCCGATAATCGCTTCGGTTGACAGCTTTATCTCGCCCGCGGGCAAATACACCCTAAACCCGCGCTGAGCCAGCATTTTCGCGTTTGTGAAAGCGTTTGTCACGAAAGTCGCGTCGCGCTGCGGGAGAAGCTCGATAAGCTTTGCGGTGGTTGTTCCCGCGTCGATGAACACGAAATCTCCGTTTTCAATCAGCTGCGAAGCAAACATCGCGATTGCCGTTTTTTCCTCGGGAAACAACACGGCTTTCTCCTCGATATTTCGCTCGATTGCCTCAAGCTGCGGCAAATCACCGTTTATCGTGACCGCGCCGCCGTGAACCTTGACGATTTTTCCCATTTCGTCAAGCGTGTTCAAGTCGCGCCGCACCGTCGAAACCGAAGCCCCGAGCAGCTCGCAAAGTCTGTTTATACCGACGCTTTTCTCGCGGTTTACCGTGTCGATTATTATTGAAAATCTTTCTTCTGTCAGCATTTTTATCGCCCTCTTTGATTTATTTTGAACGTTTTTGATTTGTCTTGATTATATAATATCATAATCATTGTCGAATGTCAAGCGTTTTCGTTCAAAATAATTCAAAATCGCTCATTTTCGTGCATTTGAATAACAATCCGACAAATTCATTGTGAAAAACGAACAAAAATATTTCGGGAAATTGTAATACTATCATACAATAGTTCCCCGAAACAGTAAAAAGTATTCATTTTCGCTCAAATTTCGCGCAAAAAAAATCAGCCCCGCTGAGAGCTGATTTTTGTATTTTACTTTGTGAGCGACTCAAGCTCGGTTGCCATTTGCGAGATTTCCTTGACCATTCCGCCGAGCATTTCCACGCCCGCGGAGTTTTCCTCGATTGCCGCAGCAACGTGGTGAATTGCCTCGGAGTTTTCGCGGATTGTCCCGCTGACCTCCGTGAGATTGTCCGAAACGCTCTCGCCGTTTTCTGCGGTGTTTCCAATAATCGTGTTAATCTCGGAGATATGCGAGGAAATTCCGCTGCTCGACGAGCTCACGCGCGCCGCGGAAGCCTTGATTTTCTCCATAAAGTCCATACTCTCAAGCGTGAGCTCGGAGTTTTTCTGCATCGAAACCACGGTTTTTTCGATATCGCCCGTGATGCTTGCGATGATTTCGCCGATTTCTGCGGCGGCTGTTTTGGTTTTAGCGGAAAGCGTGCGGATTTCGCCTGCGACAACCGAAAATCCCTTGCCGCGTTCACCCGCGCGCGAAGCCTCGATGGACGCGTTGATTGCGAGAATATTTGTCTGGAGCGAAATATCCGTGATAACCTTCGCGATGCCGACAATCTGATTTGACTGCTCGGAAAGGCTGCGGATAATCTCGCGGCTCTCGTCCGTGCTCTTGCAGACCTCGCTCATTGAGCTGTACGCATTTGAGATAAGCGCGTCGTTTTCCGAGGTGATTTTCTCGCTGTCGGTAGCAAGCGCGGCGATTTGTCCGCTCATCTCGGACAACTTCGACAGGTTTGCTGAAATCGACCGCATACTTTCTTCAACCTCGGTGAGCTTCGTGGAGTTGAGGTCGCTTCCGCGCATAACCTCCGAGGACTCGTCCGCGATACTGCGGTTTGACTCGGCGGACGCGGAGGAAATCCCGTCAAGCTCGGTTACCGTTTCGAGCAGCTTTTTCGACACCTCAAGCGATTTCTCACGCATAATATTCTGCTGCTCCGCGCTCATAAGGCTGCCGACCATAGAAGCGGTTCTGCGGCTGAGCATCGCGAAAAGCGCCGTGAGAGCGACAAGAATAAGCGTTCTCGGAGCGATACCGAAAACAACAGTTTTGAAAAGCGTGGTGAGGTTGTGGTCGGTTGTTGTGTGAACGAAGAAGGCGATAAGCTGACCTGCGGCGGTTCCGAGGATTGTGATAATCGCGGCGAAAACCGTGAGCTTTCGCGAGAAATAGAGCGCCGCAATCGCAATCGCGAAAACGTAAAACGCAACCGCGTGGAACGTGAGCGTAACCGCAATCATTGTCACGAAAAGCGCCGCGCAAAGCACAATTATGTATTTCAGCGAGTGATGGTTGAGTTTGAGAATGTTTACGAGAAGTGTCGGGACGAAGAGAATGATTGTGCCGATGATGAACGTGGTGGTCATAAGTACCTTTTCAACGGTGAAAATTCCCACTAAATCGAGTATGTACACAACCGTGAACACAATCGCCGTTACTCTCATAACGTTAGCCGCAACCCTGTTTGCCTGGATTTCGTTTTGTTTGAGAAGTTCCATTTTTGCTCCCTTTCATAAAAACTACCGTTTGCTTTTCTTTATTATGCTATAAATGTGATAGTATTTCAAGATTATTTTTGACAATATTTATCGATAAATATGTTTAGATTTCATAAAGAGTGGATTATTTCGTGAGATTTGCAAGCGCCTCGGCATTATTCGACGTAATCATTCCCACAACCGAGCAGCTTTTCAGCTCGGGGCAGTCGCCGCAGGTTTCAAAGCCCTTGCCCTCGGCGCACTTTCTAATCGGGCACATATCCTTGCAGTAGGGCGTTTTCGCGCCGTCTGTCCGGCAGCCGTTGCAGTTTATCATCTGCGGGGTGATTTCAACGCCGTTCATCTCCGTCCAGAGCGCCGCGGTTTTCTCACGAAGCGCGTTGTCGTCATTCAGCGTGGCAATTCTCGCGTCGCATTTCTCGCAGTCAAGCCCGCAGTAAGCAATAAGCTCCTTCATTTTGTATCCTCCTTTTTGACTTTTTTCTTTTTGGGTTTCGGCTCGGGAAGCTCGGGGTAAATCGCCTCGAAAAGTCCCGTGAGGTAATCGCGGTCATCGAGATTTTCCACCAAAATCATCGGCTTTGCGCTCTCATAAGGCGGCTCATAGACAGCGTTCGGGATATATTTTGCCGCCGCGTCAACCGGCTTTACGAGAAACCTGTTGTCGCAGATTTCCGCGGCGATTTTGCCCTTATAATAAATAATGTACTCTCCCATCATCATTCGGTGGGTTATTTCGTCCAGCCCCGAGAGCTGTTCGAGAATGAAATTCAGAAATTCCTTGCTTGTAGCCAATTTACCGTTTTCCTCTCATATTTGATATAATTTTGTTGATTTTTTCAGCCTTGCTTTTTTCGTAGATGTACTGAGTGATGTAAGATAAAATGTCAAAAATCAGCACGGACGCTCCCACGACGATATACCCGACAATCCCAAGCTTTTCACCGATAAGAAGGTGAGAGACGAAAAGCGTTCCCGCTTCGATGATGATAAGCTCCAAAATCCGCTGAAAAATCACCTGTTTCACGGACATATTTTCCTTGAGATAAATCGGCAGACACGGGAGCATATAAGCGACGCTCAAAACAATCGGAAGGAAGAAATAGTGATAGGTGATTTTTTCATCTCCCGCGAAAATCGCGCCGATAACAGCGACAGAAAGCGTGGTTTCCGCGATGATGGTCAAAAAATTAAAGGCAATCGAGCGCATAAGCTCGGTGTGATTTTTGTGCGTTTCTTTCATACAAGCCCTTTCATAAAGCGTTCAGTGATAATTTTCGCGTATTGCCGCGAAATCATAACCTTTTCGCCGTTATCCATTGTCGCGATAAGTCTGCCGTTGAGCGCAGGAGTAACCGCAGAAATACGGTAAAGGTTGATAAGGAAGGACTTTGACGCACGGAGAATTTGATGTGACTCAAGCGCGTCCTCGACCTGATAAAGCCGCATTTTCACCTCGAAAACGCCGCTTTCGGTGTAAGCGAAAACAAGCTCTCCGACCGCCTCGAAATACAGCACGCCCTTAATTTTCAGCTTGACGAGATTTTTCTCCTTGTCATAGACCGCAAAAAGCTGCTGATTGTCAAGGATGTAATTCTTGATGTCCGCAAACTCCTGAGTAAACTCGAAATACTCGAGAATAACCTTGTCGTTCTCGGGGCAATCGGTTGTGCGTTCGATGAGTTTCATAGAGCCTCCCTGTATTACTTATTTTATTATAGCAGATTTTTCTGCGCTGTCAACGCTGTTTTTGCTAAAAACCAACAAGTTGCACGATGCGGCGATAAGTTGCTTTTGATAACGAACGTTAGCTGCTGCGGTAAAAAAATATTCCCTCGCTCAAACTTGTAAACCAAATTCGGTTGGGAACAAAAATCGCCATAAGAAGAAACTCGGACGAAAAGACTTCTCGTTGCCGAGTGAAAAGCAAAAACCGCTGAACCCTTTTTGTAAGGGTCCAGCGGTATGCTGGTGCGAGTGACGGGACTTGAACCCACACGTCGTTTCCAACACTAGCACCTCAAGCTAGCCTGTCTGCCTATTCCAGCACACTCGCATTTCAACGACTGTTATATTATATCATACTTTTGCGGGTTTGTCAAGCGTTTTTTCAAAAAATTCTCAAAAAAATTTAAATTCCGCAAACCCGCTTGAATAAACGCTTGAGCAAGATTTTGCCGCAAAAAAGCGAAAAAATATTTTATTCGCCGAAGATTTCTTTTACAATATTTGGAATTTCCTCGAAAGAATTTGCACGCGCGGTGAGCCTGTCGGTTTTTCCGAAGCCGTAAGCCGCGTGAACGAACGGAATCACCGCGAAATCCGCGGAATTGAGGTCGCCCTGCGTGTCGCCGACGTAAACCGCCTTGTCAACGCCGTTTCGCGAGATGACAAGCCTGTTGTTCTCGCCTTTTGACAGCCCCGTTGCGCCCGCGCTCTCGAAATCGCAAAACAGCTCCCCGAGCCCCGAAAACTCGAAAAAAGTCTGAATGTAGCCGTCCTGACAGTTGCTCACAATCATCAGCGAGTACGCTTCCCCAAGAATTTCCAGCGTCTCGCGAACCTTTGGGTAAAGCGCCGCGCCGCCGTGCTCCTTGAGATACGCCAGCTCAAAGTCCATACACTCGTTCATTATCGCAATTCTGCGGTTATCGGGCAAATCCAGCATAATCATTCGCGCGATTTCGTCAAGCTGCCTTCCCATAAACCCGTGCATATCGCCAAGCGTGATTTGGTGCGCCTCGGGATACTTTTTGAGGATTTCGTTCCAAGAGTCCGTGACAGGCTGCGAGGAGTCCCAAAGCGTGCCGTCAAGGTCAAAAATTATCGCTTTTTTCATTTGTAATCCTTTCGTGAAATTGCACAAATTTTGTTCATCAAAATCAGCGTTTGTTCTAATTTTACCACATTCCCCAACGCTTGTCAAGCGGAATTCCGTCTGAAAATTTCGCGAAAATTGACGTTCTGCATTTGACAAAATATGAGTTTTGTGGTATAATATCTTTATATATGTATCAACATTTTGTGTTATTTTTCTCCCGCCGTTACAAATTATTGCGAAAAAAATTGAAACTTTTTGTATGTTTTTCGTGACTACGGTTATGAGGCGGGGATGTGAAACGAGGTGAAACGTCGTTGGGCAGTCCCGAGACTGATTTGTATTTTAATAACGCTTACGAGCAGACGTTCAGCGCCGTTTCAAGATACGTCGCGAGCCACGCGTCGCGTTTTCAGGACGCGGAGGATATCATTCAGAACGTCTATACTCGGTTCTACAAGCGGATTTGCGATAAGGGCTTCGACGATATCGAGTCGGCGGAGGCGTTCCTTATAAATATCGCGAAGTTTGAGTGCCGAACCTTTTTGTCGGGCTTCATAAAGCGGCGCGAAAAGGTGAAAAATATGTCGGATTTCTCCGAGGAGGAGTCGGCGGCGCTTGACGCAGAGCTGTCGCGCGATGAGCCGCTGCTCGAGGATATTATGACCAACAAAATCCTCGCAAAGCAGATTTTCGAGGATATCATCAAAAATGACGAGACCACGGGGCAGATTTTCTATCTGCATTTTGTGTGTGATATGAAGCTGGACGAGGTGGCGAAGCGGCTCGGGCTGAACCTCTCGACCGTCAAAAACAAGCTCTACCGCACGATTGAGCGACAGAAGAAAAGGTTTGAGATTTGACGAAAATTCGCGGTGGATTTTGTGCAATTCGCCGAAAATGCTATTTTAGCAAAATTTACGGGAAAGGAGGACGTTTTTGTGAACAAGCGCGATTTTTACAAAGAGCTGATGAGCGAATATCAGTTTGATAAAGAGAAAATTCTCGCAATCGCCAAGAAGGGCAAGTTCGCGGGACGTTCGCCTCTGCCCATTTATATCGGTGTAAAAG
>CAMEQX010000040.1 GCA_945933905.1 uncultured Clostridia bacterium | reverse complement strand
ACGCGACCCCGACACCGCGCCGTTCTGAACCCAAAACAAAAGCCGTTACGCGCAAAGCATAACGGCTTTTTATATGCGAGTTATTTCTCGTAGGGGCTGTCAAATTCACGCTCGGCTTTTTCGACCGCTTCCTCGAGAGAAAGCCCCGCGAAAGTCTGCGCGGGAAAAAGTCTTCCCGACTTTCCGTCATCGATAAACGCGCCCACGGCAATTCCGGGGATTGTGCTTTCGGGGGAATTCGGCGCATTGGAGCCGCCGAGGTCGGTTTTGCACCAGCCGGGGTCCGCGAGATTTATCATAACGTTCGTCCCCTCAAGCTTTGAGCCTAAATCAACCGTGATTTTATCGAGCGCAGCCTTGCTTGCGGAATAGCCCGCCTGCTCGGGTTCAAGGCGAATTCCGCTTGTTGTGTTCACAATTCTCCCGAAGCCGTTTTCAATCATTTTCGGCAAAAAGTGATAGCAAATCATAGCGGGCGCGATTGTGTTGACCTTGAAGCTCTCGGTGAAATCCGAAACAGGCGTTTGCATAAAGTCCGTGCGGTAGGCAATTTGCATTCCCGCGTTGTTCAGGACAATATCAACGCGCATTCCCATATCGTCAATCTCGCTGAGCATTCTTGCAACAGCGTCTAGGTCGGAAAGCTCTGCGGCAGCGCAGCGCGCTTCTACACCCAGCTTTTTTACGTCTGCGAGAACCTTCTCGCAGTGCTTTTCTGTTCTTTCGTGCAAAATCAGGTTGCAGCCGCGCTTTGCAAGCATTATCGCCGTGAGATAGCCTATACCTCTTGCCGCGCCCGTGACAAGCGCCCATTTTCCTTTGATTTCAACCAAATTTTTCTCCTTATTTTCTGACAGCTTTTTTAAGCGGAGCGGGATTTATCGGGGATTTTTGCGGGCGGAGCTTCTTTCTGATGAAGTAGGTGAAGGCGGCGATGTTCATTAAAAGCGCGCCCGTCCAAGCGGCGATTTCCGCATAAGCGGTTGCCTCAAAGCCTACGGATTTCGTGAAATACGCAATCACGAAAACACGCATCACCATCTCGAGAATTCCCGACATCATCGGCAAAAGCGGTTTTCCCATTCCCTGACACGCGCTTCTGAAAACAAACAGGAAATCCACGGCGAATATCATAATTCCGCACTTCACGAGGAAGCCTGCGGCAAGCTCGATTTGCTCGGAGCCGTTGAGCATAAGTCCCGCAAGCCAATTCGGGAAAAAGACCATAACTGCTCCCAAAACCACATAAGAAACCGCCGCAATCGCGAGACAAACCTTAAGTCCGCTGACAATTCTCGGGTATTTTCCCGCGCCGAAGTTTTGGCTTGTGAAAGCGGAAATCGTGTTTCCCGCAGTGCAGGCGGGCTGCATAAAGAGGTTGATGTATTTGCTGCAAGCGGCGTAGGCTGAGGCGAAAGCAACGCCCATTCCGTTCACGAAATACTGCACGGTCATACAGCCGACAGCCGTGATAGAGTTCATCGCCGCCATAGGAATTCCGTTTTTCAAAAGCATTCCCGACATCTCGGAAACGCCCTTGAAATCCTCTTTCGTAAGGCGGATTATCTCGATTTTCCTCAGCTTTCCGAGGCAAATCACGGCGGAAATAAGCTGCGAAATAATCGTCACTGCGGCGGGTCCCTCAACGCCTGTTTTCATCAGGAAAACGCAAACGCAGTTGAAGATGATGTTTACGATGGTTGACACGATAATCGCGTAAAACGGTGTTTTGCTGTCGCCGAGCGCGCGCAGAATACTGGCGCAGAGGTTGTAGAAAATCGCCGTGGCAAGACCGCCGAAGATGATATAGCCGTATTTCAGGCTATCCTCGAGAATGTTTTCGGGAGTTTGCATAAACATCAGCACGGGCTTTAAAAACAGCACGCTGAAAAGCGTCAGCACAACCGTGATTATCAGCGCGAGAATAACCGAAGCCGCCGTACACTGACGGAGCTTTTTTCTGTCGCCCGCACCGAAAAACTGCGCGGTCATAATGGAAAAGCCGTTTGTAAGTCCCACGGAAAAGCCTATGATGAGAAAAGTGAGCGAGGACATATTTCCCACGGCGGCAAGCTGGTCATCGCCGAGACCTTTCCCGACAATCGCGGTATCGGCGATTGTGTAAACCTGCTGGAGCATATTTGTAAACAGCATAGGGAAGTAAAATTTCAAAATCAGCTTTGCGGGGCTTCCCTTCGTTAAATCATAAGTATTTGTCATAGTTTTGCCTCTTTTCTGTCTTTCTTTTGCAGTTATCATTATACTTATTCGGCAAATTTTTTTATATCAAAACTATGGCATTTTTGTCAAAAATGTGGTATAATTAAAAGAGGAAATTTCAGGAAGAGAGGTGCGTTATGGATACAAACCGAGAGCTGAATTATCGCCTTTTCGTACAGCGCGAGGAGGGCTTCAGGCGGGTTTCTTTCAGCAGTGAGTTTGAAAAGTACAACGCCGTGAGCTCGGGCGATGTTGAGCGAGTGAAGGAAAATTTTGTAAATATCAAGAAAAACTACTATGACGGAAAAGGCGTTTTGTCGGACGACCCCGTGAGAAATGTTCTCTATCACGTCATAATTGCGATTGCGATGACCTCGCGCGTTTGCGTTGAAAACGGAATGAGCCACGACCTTGCTTATACGCTGAGCGATATTTATATCCGCCGCGCCGATAAGTGCAAAAACGCAGAGCAGCTGATTGACATTATCGGGGAAATGCAGCTTGATTACGCAGAAAGAATGCGCGAGCTGAAAAAGGAGAACGTGATTTCCATTCACATCAGAAAATGTATCGACTACATCTATGAAAATCTCCACGAAAAGCTCACCGTCAAAAGTGCGGCGGAATTTTTGCAGATTGACGCTACTTATCTGTCGAAGCTTTTTGTGAAGGAAGCGGGCGTGCCGTTTCGCGAGTTTATCATCAACGCAAAGGTGAACACCGCGAAGAATATGCTGATTTACTCGGATTTTACGTTCTCGGAGATATCGCTTTCACTTGGTTTTTCCTCGCAGAGCGCCTTTACAAGCACCTTCAAAAAGCTCACGGGAATGACTCCGGGGAAATTCCGCGAGCTTTTCGGGGCGGCTGAATAACGAAAAGAGCAGCACCGCGAGATGCTGCTCTTGTTATTACGCTTTCTTGACCTTGAGGAAAACCTTTTTGCCCTTGCGGAGAATGATTTCGTTTGTCAAATCAACGATTTCGTTTGCGTCCTCGATGATTTTGTCGTCAACCGCAATTCCCTTTCCCGAAACGAGATTTCTCGCCTCGCGCTTTGACGGAGCAAGCTTTGTCGCAACAAGCAAGTCGAGAATTCCGATTTTTCCGTCCGCCGCTTCAACGGCAGCTGTCGGCATATTTTCGGTGTTGCCCGAGCCGCCGAAAAGCGATTTCGCGCCGTCGAGAGCCTTCTTCGCTTCTTCCTCGCCGTGAACCAGCTTCGTGAGCTCGAAAGCGAGAATTTCCTTTGCCTTGTTGAGCTGCGAGCCTTCCCACTTTTCCATTTCAACGATTTCTTCAATCGGCAGGAAAGTCAGCATTTTGAGGCACTTGATAACGTCCGCGTCTGCCACGTTTCTCCAGTACTGGAAGAAGTCATACGGCGAAGTTTTTTCCGCGTCAAGCCAAACCGCGCCCTTTTCGGTTTTGCCCATTTTCTTGCCCTCGCTGTTGAGGAGGAGGGTAATCGTCATTGCGTGCGCGTCCTTGCCGAGCTTTTTGCGGATAAGCTCCGTACCGCCGAGCATATTCGCCCACTGGTCGTCGCCGCCGAACTGCATATTACAGCCGTATTTCTGGTAGAGCATATAGAAATCGTAGCTCTGCATTATCATATAGTTGAACTCGAGGAAGGTGAGTCCGCGCTCCATTCTCTGCTTGTAGCACTCGAAGGTGAGCATTTTGTTTACCGAGAAGCACGCGCCGACTTCGCGCAAAACGTCGATATAGTTGAGGTTCATCAGCCAGTCCGCGTTGTTGACGAGAATAGCCTTGTCGTCGGAAAAGTCAATAAAGCGGCTCATCTGCTTCTTGAAGCACTCGATATTATGCTCGATATCCTCTTTTGTGAGCATTTTGCGCATATCACTTTTGCCGGACGGGTCGCCAATCATACCCGTGCCGCCGCCCAAGAGCGCAATCGGCTTGTTTCCCGCCATCTGCAAGCGCTTCATCAGGCAAAGCGCCATAAAATGCCCGACGTGAAGCGAGTCTGCCGTGGGGTCAAAGCCGATATAAAACGTAGCCTTGCCCGCGTTAATCATCTTTCTGATTTCAGCTTCATCGGTTACCTGCGCGATAAGTCCGCGCTGGACGAGTTCGTCATAAAGTTCCATTTTGTTTCTCCTTATTAAGTTTTATTTTTTCTCTCACGCACAAAACAATCTGAACGACTGCGTTTATAGCGGCAGAGGGAATTGTGTATAAAAATCCCACAAGATAAGGAATTATCTCGAGATTTCCAAAACCGGTGATGTTTTGGTTGTTGAAAATGATGAACAGCGCGGCAATTACCGCAAGCGTTCCCGCGACATAGCACATTGTCAGCAAAAACGGCGACATTTTCATCTTTTCTCGGGCTAAATCGCGCGCCATATTTCCGAGCACAACTGCGATAACAGAGATGAAGGAAGCCGCGGCAAGCAAGCCGCCGTATCCCGCGAAAATCCCCAAATATTCCGCAAAGTAAAACGCCGTTTGAATTATCGCGCCCGCGAGGAAGAAGCCGCCGATTTTTAGGGCTTTCATAAATTACCTCCGCTCAATCCGTTTTTTCACACACAAAACAACCTGAACGACTGCGTTTATAGCGGCAGAGGGAATTGTGTAAAAAAGTATCCCAAAGGCAATTTCTCTCCCGAGATTTGGGAGATTTCCAAGACCGGTGCTGTCGGGGTTGTGATAAGGATATTTCGTATCGAGATTGAAGTACATCGCGGCAATCACCGCAAGCGTTCCCGCGACATAGCACATAGTGAGGACAGCGGGCGACATTTTCATCTTTTTTTCGGCTAAATTGCGCGCTGTACAGCCGAGAAAAATTCCCAGTCCCGTTGTCATCAAGGCAATGAGTATCACTCCGTTGTATCCCACGAAAATTACCAGAGATTCCGCAAAGTAAAACGCTGTTTGAATTATCGCGCCCGCGAGGAAAAAGCCGCCGATTTTTAGGGCTTTCATAGCCTTCTCCTTTCAGCAAAAATCGCCCTCCTGCCTTAACGCAAGAGGGCGAAAAACCGCTGTACCACCTCAATTTACGGGATCTCTCCCGCCTTTGAACAGCTTTAACGGGCTTACCCGTGCGGAACTACTCAGCATAGCCTTTTGCACCGCCGCTCCGAGAGGTAATTCATCTTCGGCTCCCGCTGTTTCGCACCCGCCAACAGCTCTCTGAAAAGGATTTCCCGCAGACTACTTTGTTCCCGTCAACGCTTTGAGATATCGATATTAACAGCATTATATCATATCTTCGGGAGTTTGTCAAGTGCTTTTTACAGCAAGTCGGCGATTTCGAGAATAAGCTTCTCGCTCTTCTCCCAGCCAAGACACGGGTCGGTGATGGATTTTCCGTAAACGCCTTCCTCGATTTTCTGGCAGCCGTCCTCGATATAGCTCTCAATCATCAAGCCCTTGACAGTCTTTCCGACAGTATCGGGCGAGTGACGCATCGAGTGCAGAACCTCTTTGGCAATTCTCACCTGTTCAAGATAAAGCTTGCCGGAATTCGAGTGGTTCGTGTCAACGATAATCGCGGGATTTTGCAGACCTTTTTCGCTGTACATATCGCAGCAGAGCTTCAAATCCTCGAAGTGATAGTTCGGGATAGTCTGACCGTGCTTGTTCTGAGCGCCGCGAAGGATTGCGTGAGCAAGCGGATTTCCGTCCGAAACGACTTCCCAGCCGCGATAAATAAACGTGTGCTTCGCCTGAGCCGCCTGAATTGAGTTGAACATAACCGAAAGCGTGCCGCTGGTGGGGTTTTTCATACCAACGGGGCATTCCATACCCGAAGCGACAAGGCGGTGCTGCTGGTCCTCAACGGAGCGCGCGCCGATTGCCACATAGGACAGCAAATCCGAGAGGTAGCGATAATTCTCGGTGTAAAGCATTTCGTCCGCGCAGGTGAGGTGAGTTTCCTTGATTGCGCGCGCGTGGAGCTCACGGATTTTGATGATACCTTCAAGCATATCCTCGGGCTTTGCGGGGTCGGGCTGATGGAGCATTCCCTTGTAGCCCATACCGTTTGTGCGCGGTTTACCCGTGTAAATTCTCGGGATAATCACAAGCTTGTCCTTAACTTGCTCGTTTACACGCGCAAGTCTGCCGATGTAATCTATAACGGAGTCCTCGTTATCCGCAGAGCAAGGACCGATAATCAGGATAAACTTGTTGGATTTCCCCGAAAGAACATCGGCGATTTCGCGGTCGCGCTCGGCTTTTACAGCCTTGATTTCATCGGACAGCGGGTACATTTCCTTTATTTCCTTCGGAATGGGATGCTTCCTGTTGAACGTCATTGACATAATTTTTCTCCTTTTGACAGACTTTGCTGTCGGTTAAAATTAACGCATTTTTCAGCGCTTTATTCTATTATAACATAAAAGCATTAAATTGTCAAGAGTGATTTTTTCGATAAGCGAGAAAGCTCTCGAGAATAATCGCGGCGGCGGCTTGGTCGAGGACCTCCTTGCGCTTTTTGCCGCGGCGGTTGTTCTCGTTCATTATGTTTATTGCGGAAACGGTCGTCGAGCGCTCGTCCCACATCTGAACGGGCAGATTTGTGAGTTCTTTGAGCTTTTCGGCGAACGTACAGCACTTCTCGGAGCGCTCGCCGCGAGTGCCATTCATATTCACGGGGTCGCCGACAACCAGCATCTGTGCCTTGTTTTCAAGGGCAAGCTGCGCGACTTTTTCCGCGCATTTGTCGAAATTCTTCTCAAACACGGTTGCAAGCGGTGAAGCGAGAATTTCTCCCTTGTCGCAAATCGCAAGACCTGTTCTGCTGTCGCCGAAATCCACTGCCATAATTTTCATAAAATCTCTCCTTTTTGGACACACTTATTATATTATAGCAGAACCGCCCGTCTTTGTCAAGAAAAAATTTTCCTCAAAACCACTTGCAAAAGGACAGATGTTGTGTTATAATATACATTGAATATCAAAATATACACGAGCGTTTTCGCTCAGGATTTAGTTTTACGGGAGGCAGTTTTGAAAGGCCCATTATTTCATCTTATCGATTATTTCAGAGGCGTTGAACCGTTTCAGCTGTTTATTATCTCGGTTTTCGGCGTGCTTGCTTTTTTGTTTATTTGTATCCCCGTGCACGAGTGCGCGCACGCGTTTGTCGCAAAGCGGCTCGGCGATGACACGGCGGAGCGGCGGGGCAGACTTACGCTAAATCCGTTCGCGCACATCGACCTTATTGGAGTGATTATGATGTTTGTGTGCAGCATCGGCTGGGCAAAACCCACGCCCGTTGACCTGCGCCGCTGCACCAAAGTGAAGATGAGAACGGCAAATGTGCTGGTTTCGGCGGCGGGACCGCTGTCAAACATCATAATGGCGCTTTTGTTCACGATAATTTTCAGGCTGATTGTTATGTTCGGCGGCGGAAGCGTTATGGCGCAGATTGCGCTGATTGTGTATTATATCGCCAATCTGAACGCGTTTCTTGCCGTGTTCAACCTTATCCCCGTGCCGCCGTTTGACGGGTATCACATCTTGGCGAGCTTCCTTCCCGCAAAGGCGCTTGTTTTCGTCGAGCGCAACGGGCAGATAATCCATCTCGTGCTGCTGATTTTGCTTGTATCGGGCTACGCGTCGATACCGATAGGCTGGCTGTCCGACAAGATTATGGAATTTTTCTTCTTCGCCACGAGTTTTATCAAGTAGAACGATGACCGAACTTAATTTCAAACTTGAAAACCTTGAATTTGAAGGTCCTTTGGATTTGATGCTTCTGCTGATACAAAAGCACAAGCTGAACATTCAGGACATCGAAATCACGGTGCTTCTCGACCAGTTTTTGCTGTACCTCGAGCGAATGACCGAGGCGGACATTGATGTTACTGCGGAATTTCTTGACGCGGCGGCGCGGCTTGTGCTGATAAAATCGGCGGCTCTGCTCCCGCGCGACGAAGCCGAGAAGATGAAAAAGGAGCTTCAGGGCGCGCTTATCGAGTACGCGCTTTGCAAGACGATGGCGGAAAAGCTGAAAAAGCGCTGGATAGGGGACGCGGTTTACGTTCGGCAGCCGATGGAAATTGAGGTTGACGCGGCTTATCACGGCGTTCATCAGCCCGAGGAAATCCCGTTTGCTTACAGCGCGGTTTCAAAGCGTGCGAAAATGAAATCGGAAACGCCGCGCTCACTTGCGCCGATTGTGGCGAAGAGCTATGTCACGGTTTACACGGGAGTTGTGATTGTGCTGAAAAGCTTGCTTTCGCGGCAGAAGGTTACGCTCGCGGAGATTTACAAGGGGCGTCCGCGCTCTTACAGGGTGTCGATATTTCTGGCGGTGCTGGAGCTGTCGAAGGCGGGGAGAATTGTCATCTCCGAGGACGGCGAAAGCGTTTCGCTGCGGGAAGAAAACGCTCCGAGAACCGATAAAAGGCAGGTGCTTTTATGAAATTCAGCGAGAGAATGGCGGCGGTTGAAGCGGTGCTTTTTGCGTCGGGTG
>CAMEQX010000039.1 GCA_945933905.1 uncultured Clostridia bacterium | reverse complement strand
CAAGGGCGTGATTATGGGCGGAAAATACACCGCGCTCAATAACGTTGACGCGTCGGTTATCGGCTCTGACAAGTACGTTAAAACGGAGATTACGCTCGGCAACAACGCGGTTTTGATGGAAGAGCGCGAAACGCTTGACAAGAAGATTAAGGATATGGAGGATAAGCTCGACCAGCTCGGGAAAATCCTCACAACGCTCACGGAGCTTGCGAAGGCGGCGAAGCTTTCTCCCGAGAGGGAACAGCTCAAGGCGGAGGCTCTGCGAAATCGCTTGAAGCTTCAGGCGGAGATTAAGAAATCGAAGGTGCGTATGGCGGAAATCGACGAGGCGCTAAAGCTCACGCAGAATTTGTCGGTTTCGATTAAGCGAATGATTTATCCCGGCGTAAAACTGAGGATAAACTCAAGTATGCTTGCGGTGAAAACAACCGAAAACCGCTGCCGCGCGACCGTGGAAAAGGGCGATATCGTTTTCAAGCCGCTTTGACGCGTGATTTTTAATAACTCAAAGCAAGAAGTTAAGCTTCTTGCTTTGTTTTTCACAATCTTTTCACATTTCAAACCGTTTTTGTCGGTTGACATTTTAATAGGAATGTGCTATAATTTATTCATAGTGCAAAAATAGACGTTGGCTTTTTTGTTGAAAACAGCCAATTTTTGTCAAAGATAATATAAATTTAGTATAAAATGGAGAGGATAAAAAGCATGAGGCGAGTGGGACTTGATATAGGTTCGACAACCGTAAAGGCGGCGGTTCTCGGGGAGAACGGAGAACTGCTTCACAGCCGTTATCAGCGGCATTTTTCCGATATCAGAAAGACTGTTGCCGAAATCATTTCAGAGGTCGGCGAGAAATTCCCCGGAGAAATCGCGCTTGTCGCGGTAACGGGCTCGGGCGGAATTTCCGTGTCAAAGTGGCTCGGGATACCGTTTGTACAGGAGGTTGCCGCGGGAACGGACGCGATAAAGGCACTTATCCCGCAGACCGATGTTGCAATCGAGCTGGGCGGCGAGGACGCGAAGATTACATATCTCACGGGCGGTCTTGAGCAGCGTATGAACGGCACCTGCGCGGGCGGCACGGGCGCGTTTATCGACCAGATGGCTGCGCTTTTGAACACCGATATCGGCGGCTTGAACGAGCTGTCCAAAAAGCACACGACAATTTACCCGATAGCGTCGCGCTGCGGAGTTTTCGCGAAGAGCGATATCCAGCCGCTGCTCAACGAGGGCGCAAAACGAAGCGATATTGCGGCTTCTGTTTTCCAGTCGGTTGTAAATCAGACGATAAGCGGACTTGCCTGCGGAAAGCCCATTCGCGGCAATGTTGCCTTTCTCGGAGGACCTTTGCATTATCTCTCGGAACTGCGCGAGCGCTTTATCGAAACGCTTGCCCTCAAGCCCGAGAACATCATAATCCCCGAAAACGCGAATTTGTTCGTGGCGATGGGCTGCGCGCTGTCCGATGAAGCGGAGGAAATGTCGATTGACGAGCTTTGCGAAAAGGCGGGAAATCTCGGCGAAAATCAGCTGCGCGAGGTTGAGCGTCTTGCGCCGCTTTTCGAGAGCGAGGAGGAACTGAAAGCGTTCCGCGAAAGACACGCGAAGTCGGTTATCCCGACGGCAGATTTGAGTGAACACACGGGCGCTTGTTATCTCGGAATTGACGCGGGTTCTACGACAACAAAGGCTGTTCTTCTGAACAAGGACGCGGAAATTCTCTATTCTTTCTACGACAACAACCACGGCGACCCGCTGAAATCGGTAATAGGCATACTGAAAGAGATTTACGGAAAGCTCCCCGAGGGCGCGTATATCGCGAAAGCGTGCACAACGGGCTACGGCGAGCATCTGATAAAGGCGGCTCTCGGCGCGGATTTCGGCGAGATTGAAACTATGGCGCACTACAAGGCTGCCGACAAAATTCTGCCCGGCGCGGAGTTTATCCTCGATATCGGCGGTCAGGATATGAAATGTATGCGCGTGAAGGACGGCGAAATCGAGAGCATTCTGCTTAATGAAGCGTGTTCGTCGGGCTGCGGCTCGTTTATCGAGAACTTCGCAAACGCGCTCGGAATGACAAGCTCGGAGTTTGCCGTGCTCGGTCTTTCCGCGGAGCACCCTGTTGACCTCGGCTCGCGCTGTACGGTATTTATGAACTCGCGCGTAAAGCAGGCTCAGAAGGAGGGCGCAACCGTTGCGGATATCTCGGCGGGACTGTCCTATTCCGTCTGCAAAAACGCGCTGTTTAAGGTAATCAAGCTGCGCGATACCGCTTCAATGGGCGATAAAATCATCGTTCAGGGCGGCACGTTTATGAACGACAGCGTTCTGCGCGCATTTGAGAAAATTGTCGGAAAAGACGTTGTCCGTCCCGATAAAGCGGGGCTTATGGGCGCTTACGGCTCGGCTCTCGTTGCCCTTGAACGCGATGACGGCGTAAAAAGCACGATTGCGCCGCTTGACAAGCTCGACAGCTTCAAAGCCGAAAAAACCGCGGCGCGCTGCGGAAAATGCTCGAACAACTGCCTGCTCACAATCACAAAATTCCCCGACGGAACGCGCTATATCAGCAACAACCGCTGCGAGCGCGGCGCGGGAAACGTATCGACGGGCGAAAAGCTCCCGAATTTGTACGATTATAAATATCACCTCTTGTTTGACCGCGAGTGTTTGCCCGAGGACAGCGCGCCGCGCGGCGTAATCGGCTTGCCGAGAGTTCTTGGAATGTACGAGAATTTCCCGTTCTGGCACAAGCTTTTCACGGAGCTTGGCTTCTCGGTGAAGCTCTCCCCGAAAACCTCCCGCGCGATTTACGACAAGGGTATCGAAACAATGCCGAGCGAGAGCGTCTGCTATCCCGCAAAGCTTGCTCACGGGCACATTCAGGCGTTGATTGACGAGGGCGTAAAGCTGATTTTCTATCCCTCTATGCCGTATGAAATGTCCGATGACAACGGCGCGGATAACCACTACAACTGCCCTGTTGTCGCGACGTACAGCGAGGTTATCCGAAACTCCGTGCCGGAGCTTCGCGAAAGCGTGAAATTCCTCAACCCGTTCCTGCCGATTTTCAATGAAAAGCGTATGGGAGAGCGGCTTTTTGAGGAATTTTCGGCAAATCTTTCCGATAAAAACATCACGAAAAAAGAGATAACCGAAGCGCTCGAAAAAGCCTACGCAGAGGACGCGCTTTTCAAGGAAACAATGCGCAAAAAGGGCGAGGAAACGCTTCAATTCCTCAAGGATAACGGCAAGCGCGGAATTGTTCTCGCGGGCCGTCCTTATCACATTGACCCCGAGATAAACCACGGTCTGCCCGAGATGATTTCGGGATACGGTTTTGCGGTTTTGACGGAGGACAGCGTTGCGCATATCGAACAGGTTGTCCGTCCTATCCGCGTTGTTGACCAGTGGACTTATCATACAAGACTTTACGCGGCGGCGCACGTTGTCGGCAAAAACGACTGTCTGGAGCTTGTGCAGCTCAACTCGTTCGGCTGCGGACTTGACGCGATTACCACGGACGAGGTTCAGGAAATTCTGCGCAGCTTCGGAAAGCTTTACACTTGCCTCAAAATCGATGAAGTCAACAATCTCGGAGCTGCGAGAATACGTCTGCGCTCGCTGATTTCGGTTGTGGACGAGCGCGAGCGGCATAAATACAAGCCCGTTCGCAGTCACGTCGGTTACATAAGACAGCCCGAGTTCACGAAAGAAATGCGCAAAATCCACAAAATTCTCTGTCCGCAGATGGCGCCCATTCACTTTGACTTGCTGGAGATGGCGTTCAGATACAGCGGCTATGACGTGGATATATTGCGCGACTGCTCGAAGGATGTCGTTGACGAGGGCTTGAAGTACGTCAACAACGACGCTTGCTATCCGTCGATTTTGATTGTCGGACAGCTTATACACGCGCTCAAGAGCGGCAAGTACGACCTGAACAATACCTCCGTTCTGATAACCCAGACTGGCGGTGCGTGCCGTGCGACAGACTATGTCGGTATGCTCAAAAAGGCGCTCAAGGACGCGGGCTATGACAATGTCCCGCTGATTTCGCTCAACGTTGTCGGACTCGAGAAGCAAAGCGGCTTCAAGATTTCTATGGGAATGCTTGTCCGCGCGTTTATGAGCATAATTTATGGCGACGTGCTTTCGCGCTGCTTGTACAAGGTTCGTCCTTATGAGGTTGAAAAGGGCTCGGCAAATGCGCTTTATGAAAAGTGGCGGCTGAAGCTGCGCGAGGATATGAAAACGCTCTCGATGAAGACCTTCAACAAAAACATCGAAGCGATTGTCGAGGATTTCAGCAAATTCCCCGTGCTCGACATCAAGAAGCCGCGAATTGGACTTGTCGGTGAAATTCTCGTAAAATTCCACCCCGTTGCAAATAACGACATAATCGGCTTGCTGGAAAACGAGGGCTGCGAGGTTGTCGTGCCCGATTTGATGGGATTTTTCTATTACATCTGCTCGCACGGCGTGACAAAATCAGAGCTTTTGTATTGCTCAAAGACGAAGAAATTCGCCGAAAACGCGGCAATCAAGGCGATGAGATATATGGAAAAAGCGTACAGAAAAGCGGTTACGGGAACGAAATTCGGCTGTCCGGGCGACATTTTCGAGATGCGCGAGATGGTAAAGCCGATTGTTTCTCCGGGAAATATCGCGGGCGAGGGCTGGTTCTTGTCAGCGGAAATGCTGGAACTTATCCACGAGGGCGTGCCGAATATCGTTTGTATGCAGCCGTTTGCCTGCCTGCCAAATCACGTCACGGGCAAGGGCGTTATCGGTGAACTTCGCCGCCGTCACCCCGAGAGCAACATCGTTGCCGTTGACTTTGACCCGGGCGCTTCCGAGGTAAATCAGGTGAACAGAATTAAGCTTATGCTGACGAGAGCGTTCGCGGAGGCCGGTTTGAGCCGAAAGAGCGTGATGAAGCCGCTTGAAACGGACGACAAGTACTCTCAGCTTATCGGCGCGATTTATAAGTAATCATCGGAGGGCATTTGTGAAAAAAAGGATAATTTCGGTTTTTTTAGCGGCGGTAATGCTTTTCAGCACGGCGGTTCCCCCATTTGCCGCGGAAACCTTGAAATACGACATAAACGGCGACGGCTATGAAAATGCGAAGGACGCGCTGGAACTGCTGAGGAGAAGCCTTGCGGGAACAACAAAAGCAAGCGAGGATATAAACGGCGACGGCTATGTAAACGCCAAGGACGCCCTTGAGCTTTTGAGATACGTTCTTAACAAGCCCGTTTCCGATACCGCTTCGGAGTATGAAGCGGAGGTTGTAAGGCTTGTGAATATCGAGCGCAAAAAGTCCGGTCTTTCTCCGCTGACGCAGGACAGCGTGATGAGCAAGGCGGCGGATATTCGCGCTGAGGAAATCAACAAGGTTTTCTCGCATACTCGTCCGAACGGTTCTTCTTGCATTACGGTTCTTGATGAGCTTGGCGTTGATTACGTTTCTGCGGGAGAAAACATCGCTTCGGGTTACAGCACGCCCGCTGATGTTGTCGAAGGCTGGATGAATTCAAGTGGTCACCGCGCAAATATTCTTGACGAAACTTACAGAAGAATAGGCGTTGGGTTCAATAATTACGGCTGGGTTCAGCTTTTCGCAACGTAAAAACGGCTATGTCAATGATTTAGAAAGGATAAAATTATGACTTTTAACAGCAATTCATCAAACAGCACAAACGGCACAAACAAAAAAGCGGTCAGCTTTTGGGTGCTTATCGGACTTATCACGGTTTTCGTGCTTATCGTTCTTTTCAACAGCTTTTCTGTTGTAAACGAGGGTTACATCGGCGTAAAATATCAGTTTGGAAAGATTGTTTCAAGCGACTTGTCCGCGGGACTTAATCTGCACATTCCGTTCATCGAGGAAATTCAGGAGGTTGACACGCGCGAGCAGATTTATTCCGTTCAGACAAACGCTTATACAAGCGACACGCAGACGGTTGACCAGCTCTCGCTGAAGCTGAACTACTGCTATGACGGCACAAAGCTCTCCGAGATTATCAGAACAATCGGTATCAGCAACGTTGAAACCAAGCTGCTTGTGCCGAACGTGGCGAAAATCGCCAAGAACGAAATCGGTAAGGTTCGCGCGGAGGATTTGGTTCAGTCGCGCTCCGAGGTGCAGAACGCGATTTACGAGTCGCTGAAGGAAACTCTCGAGCCGAGCGGCATTATCGTAACGGCGTTTGCAATCGAGAACCTCTCCTTTGACGCGGCGTTTGAGCAGTCCATTCAGGCGAAGGTTATCGCGGCGCAGGACGCTCTCAAAATGCAGAACAAGACCGCCGAGAAGGAAGAAGAAGCAAAGCAGAAGGTAATCGCGGCGCAGGCTGAGGCTGACTCTCAGAAAATCAAGGCGGACGCCGAGGCATACGCGATTAAGGCTGTTCAGGAGCAGCTTGCGACCAGCCCGAACTACGTTGATTACCTCAAAATCAACAACTGGAACGGCGAGCTTCCTCAGGCAATCGGAAACGAGGTAAACCCGTTCTTCGCGCTTGACAACAGCTCCGCAAGCGGCAAAACCAACAACACCGCGACAGCTCCCGCTGAGTAATTTCACAAAAAAATATTTTCGGGGAATGCCGGGCGGCTGTCTGTTGCCCTGCATTTTCCGTGTTTAAAGGATGGTAATGATTTGGACTACAACACGTTAAAGCAAAATGCGCTTTTGAGCTGTTTTTCGCGCGCGAACAATATGCAGAAAAAGGCGATTTTCAAGGTTCGCGGCGCGGTTTTGATAATCGCGGGCGCGGGCAGCGGAAAAACAACGGTGCTCGTAAACAGAATTGCGAATATGATTCGCTTCGGAAACGCGTTTCACGATGACAAAATCCGCGATATTTCACCCGATGATGAGCGATTTTTAGCGGAATTTCCCGATATGGAAAAAACTCCCGAAAACCTCGAAAAGCTCGCGGAAATCATCGCGGTTGACCCGATAAACCCGTGGAATATTCTTGCGATTACGTTCACAAACAAGGCTGCGGGAGAGCTTCGCGAGAGGCTTTCGGCAATGCTCGGCGAGGACGCGGACAAAATCAACGCTTCGACGTTTCACTCCGCGTGCGTGAAAATTCTGCGCCGCGAGATTGAGAAGCTGGGCTTTCATTCGGGCTTCACGATTTACGATGACGATGACTCCAAGCGGCTTATCCGCGACATTATGAAAAACCGCAATATTGATGAAAAGCGCATCGCGCCGAAGGTTTTCAAAAACAACATCTCGCGCCTGAAGGACAGAATGATTTCTGCGGAGGATTACGCGCAGACGGCTCAGGAAAGCGGCGAGTTCACCGAGCAGAAAACCGCCGAGGTTTACGCGGACTATCAGAAAGCGCTTGCCGCAGCGAACGCGGTTGACTTTGACGACATAATTTACCTCACGGTAAAGCTGTTCGAGAACTTCCCCGATGTTCTGTCGCATTACAGAAATCTCTACAAATACATAATGGTTGACGAGTATCAGGACACGAATTTCGCGCAGTACCGCTTGATTTCGCTCTTGGCGGGCGACAGCGGAAATCTCTGCGTTGTCGGCGACGACGACCAGTCGATTTACCGTTTCCGCGGCGCGACAATCGAGAATATTCTGAGCTTCGAGAAGCAGTATAAGAACAGCGAGGTTATCCGTCTTGAGCAGAATTATCGCTCAACAACGAATATTCTCAACGCCGCAAACGCTGTTATCAAAAACAACTCAAACCGCAAGGAAAAGCGCCTTTGGAGCGAGCTTGGCGAGGGTGAAAAGATAAAAATTCTGAAATTCCAAAACGAGCTTGGCGAGGGAAAGGGCGTTGCCGATGTCATTTCCGAGGGTGCGAAAAACGGCGCGAAATACTCGGACTACGCGATTTTGTACCGCAACAACGCGCTTTCGAGAACCTTTGAAACCTCGCTCACCCGCGCGGGCATACCTTATAAAATAGTGGGCGGTCTGCGCTTCTATGACCGCAAGGAAGTCAAGGATATTTTGAGCTATCTCGCGCTGCTGAACAACCCGTATGACGTGGTGCGTTTCAGACGCGTGATAAACGAGCCCAAGCGCGGTATCGGCGACACGACCGTTGAGGAGATTATCCGCGTAAGCGAGGGGCTCGGGATAAGCCCGCTTGACGTGTGCAGGGACGCTTCGCGCTTTGAAACGCTCTCACGCAAGACAAATTCGCTCAAGGCTGCCGCGAACATTTTCGATGAGCTGGACGAGCTCTCGGACACCGTTCGGCTGGACGAGCTGATTGAAGCGGTTGTCGAGAAGTCGGGCTACGCGCAGATGCTCAAGGCGCTTGGTGACGAGGGCGTGGCTCGTATGGAGAACGTAAACGAGCTGAAGTCAAACGCGCTGGAGCTGCTCAAGGAACAGCCCGACGCGACCTTGCCCGATTTTCTCGAGCAGGCGGCGCTTCAGTCGGATATCGATAACTACGATACCGAAACCGACCGCGTTTCGCTTATGACAATGCACTCCGCGAAGGGACTTGAGTTCCCCGTGGTATTTCTGGCGGCGGCTGAGGACAACGTTTCTCCGTCGATGATGAGCATAAACAATCCCACGGAGCTTGAGGAGGAGCGCCGCCTCGCGTATGTTGCGATAACGCGCGCGAAAAAGCAGCTCTACATCACGCACACGGGCTATCGTATGCTTTACGGACACACCTCCGCGAACAAGCTTTCTACGTTTGTC
>CAMEQX010000038.1 GCA_945933905.1 uncultured Clostridia bacterium | reverse complement strand
TCTGTCTGCATCAGTCCACCGTCCTAAAATACAAAATACTATAAATCAATAGTTATACATCTTATATCATACTCCAAAATTGCCAAAAAGTCAAGAATTATGACAAGATTGTAATTATTTAATTTAGCTTTGAGTGAAAAAAGAGAGAAATTCGCGCGTTTTAGACAATTTCCCTTAAATTCTGCAAACTATTTTGTGCAAATTCACAGCAAAAAATTGCAAGCTACACTTGCAAATTTCAATCAAATGTGGTATAATTCATTTAAGGGCAATTTTAGCCCGGATGAAATCCGAATAAAACACCCGATGATTGAAAGGAGATTTTTACTATGAGTTTTTTGGACGATATTCTTGACAAGGGCAAGACCGTTGTTTCAAGCGCAAGCAAAAAGACCGACACGGCGGTTCGTTTTTCCAAGCTGAAGGTTAAAGAAACGCAGCTCAACGCTGATATTAAGGCAAAGAACGAGAAGCTCGGCGCGGTTATTTACGATATGTCGAAGACCGGAGTTAAGGAGAGCGAGGAGTTTGACGCTCTGCTCGCGCAGATTGACGAGGATTACGCGAAGCTCGCTGAGGTTGAAGCGCAGCTTGACGAACTGAAGAACGTTGTTACCTGCACAAAGTGCGGCGCAAAGACCAAGAACGACAACGCATATTGCCCCAAGTGCGGCGCAAAGCTCCCCGAGAAGAAGGTTGAGGAAGCTCCCGCCGAGGAAACCGACGACGAGGAATAATCCCAAATACATAAGAAAGGCTGCCGATATTTCGACAGCCTTTTTTTGTTAAACAAATCCGCTTTCCGTACAACAACCGAAAAGGTATAATCACGCGAACAGATTTTCCATATCTTCCATAAATTTCTCGTCATAGAGCTTCGGATAAAAGCCGAAAACCAGCTCGTAGAACTGCCTGTCGGTGAGCGCGGAAAATTCCCCCATAAGAAAACCGGGGTAGCTTTTCATCGCGTCGCACATTGATTTTGCCTTCCCGATATCGCCGAGCGTGAGCTTTTCGCAGATTTTGTCGTTGCCGAAAATAATCGCGGGAATATGCGCGAGAGCCTTCTCGTAATCAAACTCGGGCGCGGCGTAAACCCGCTTGAAATAAAGGCTCACCTTCGGGTAGAAGAACTTGTTTTTCGCCTTGATTTCGCGCTTGAGGTTTTTCATCAGCTTTGAAAGCGGCTCGTTTTCGTTTCCCGCGTGAGAAAGCGCCGCCGAGAGCGCGTCCAGCAAAGCTCCGGTGTTGAGCGTGAGCGCGTTTTCGCCTATCGCGGAATACGCTTCCTTTAATATCATCAGCGCGCGTCCGAGCGCGTTTTTTTCGGTCATCGGCATAGCTTCTCCTTTTATATCAGGCAAAAATTGAGCGGCAGAAACCCGCCGCCCAAATCAATCTGCAATTATTCTTCTTCGGGAACGAGCACCGCGTAGTTGCCCTCGTCGCGCTTATACACAACGTTTACAATACCCGTCTGCGCGTTTTTGAACATAAAGAACGTGTGGTCGAGCAGGTTCATCTGAAGAATAGCCTCCTCCACGGTCATCGGCTTCATACGGAAATTCTTGTATCTGATAACCTCGTAGTCGGTCTCCTCCGGCTCGGGAGCAAGTCCGCTGAATGCGTTTTCGCGCAGGCTCTTCTCGATTTTGGTCTTGTGCTTTCTGATTTGACGGATAATCCTGTCGATAGTCACGTCAAGAGCGTCGTTTTTGTCGCGCGCAGTCTGCTCGGCACGGTAAATGATGCCGTTGTACTTCACGGTCAATTCAAGTATAATCAAATCCCTGCGCTCCGCGAGAGTAATCTTCGCTTCCGCGTCCTCGGGGAAAAATCTGTCCAGTTTCGCGCTCAGCTTTTGCTCGGCGTAATCGGTGAACGATTGTGAAATATTCAGTTTTTTCGCAGCTATTGTAACCTTCATAAAATCAGTTCCTTCCGTTTTGAAATTCGGCTTTTCGCCTGACTTTATTTTAACATATCTTCACAAAAAATGCAAGAGTTTGCGTGAAATTTTAGATATTTTTCACAATAATTCAAGGCATTTTTCTGCAATTACACTAACTATATTTCACAACTTCACAAACTGTGGTTTTCTTCCGCGAAAAACCGTGTAAAACTCAAAGCCCGCGTCCTTCAAAAAGCTCTCTGCTGCGTCAAAATCCGCGGCGATATCGGCGGCGTTATGCGCGTCGGAGCCCACCGTGATGATTTCCCCGCCAAGCTCGCGGAAGCGTTTCAGGACAAACGGGTGCGGGTTTGCGTGGGAAAGCCCCTTGCGAAGCCCCGCGCTGTTGATTTCGATACCCTTGCCCCAAGCCACGATTTTGTGCAGAATTTCGTCGATAATCTCGCGGTAATCAAGCGGCTCGTACTTTTTCTCGGGCGAATAGCGCACCGCATAATCCAAGTGCCCGCAAACGTCAAAATCCGAGAACGCGCCGATGTTCTCGAGAATACTCTCAAAATAGCGAAGAACGCCGTTTTTCTGACCAAGCTCCGCGAAATACTCGGGAAAATACGGGTCCTTTCCGTCAATCAAATGCGTCGAGCCTATCACAAAATCAAAGTCCCATTCGCCGACATACTTGCGAAGCCGCTCGCCGAGATGCTTCATCAGCCCCAGCTCCACGCCGAACAAAATCTCGATTTCCCCCGAAAGCTCCTCGCGAACGCGAAAAAGCTCGTTTCGATAAGCCGCGGTGTCGAGAAGAAACTCGCCGTCGGGATAATCAAAATCGTTGTGCTCGGTGAAGCAAACAGTTTTCAGCCCGTATTTTACAGCCGTTTTCGCCATTTCCTCAAGAGCCTGCGTTCCGTCCGTGGAAAAAGTTGAATGTGTGTGAAAATCCGATAAAATCATTTTTGCCTTCCTTAAATTTCCAAAATAATCTCGCGTTTTCCTCAAATCATACTCCCGAAAGGAAGTGTTTTGAATGGACAACTATCTCTGTCCGTGCGGCTATATTTACTGCGAGGAGCTCGGAAGTCCCGCGCGCGGAATTGCTCCCGGAACGAAATTCTCCGATTTACCAAGCGAGTGGCGCTGCCCCGTGTGCGGGCTGTCGAAGGACTATTTCGGCTCGCGAAACGCGATTTTAAACGCGCTTGATATCCCGAAAACGCTTTAATCAAGCAAAGCAAAATAATCGCGGTGCTCGGCGTATTTCGCGCGGTGAGTGAGCGCGAGAATTTCAACATTGATGTCGAAAAACTTGCGGATTGCTTTTCCGTCCTCATAAACGCCGTTTTGTCGGTAATATTTCCGCGAATCAAAGTCCGAGTCAAGCCAGATAACCCGCCCGTCAATCACCGCGAAATTAAACTCGTGCGTTGCCTCGGTCGGCTTTTCCTCGAAGCAAAAGACGCCCTCTGCGCCCGTGCCGTGAACGTTGTAGATTTCAATTCCCTGAGCCGCCGCAAGAGCCGCCGTCATATTTGAAAAACCGCCGCAAACCGTGGATTTGTTCTCGAGAATATACTTGAGCGTGAGCGTTTCCTCGGGCACTCCGCGGTCAAATGCGGGATAATCGTAGTAAATGTTGTTGGCAACCCACTGCTCGATTTCGCGGAGCTTGTCGTAATCATCGGAAATTCCCGCGCAGATTTCATCGCTGAGCGCTTTCACCATCAGCAGCGTAGTATTCACGACTTGCTTGTCGGCGCCGACAACAACATACTCGGCGACTTGCTCAAGCGGCTGTTCAACAGCCTTTTGCGTGACCTTCATATTCTTCTCGGCAACGTCCGAGCAGTCCGGCAAGCAAACCTTACCGTCCGCGAATTTCACGCGATAATTCGTCCGGCTGCCGCTTTTCTCGTAAACCCGAAATGTTGTGAAGCCGTCCTCGCCCGAGTAAAAATCAATCGTCACCGTAAATCTGCCGCCGCTTGACGTGACTTTTATATCAGCGGAGCGGTCGGCTGTCACATAGTCGATATCCCACGGCTGATTTACCCCCGAAAGCGTCACCCTCAGCCCCTCAAAAGTTATCTTTATATCGCTTTTCGGGTCATAGGTGACAATATGCTCGCCCGTTCTCTCGGCGGGCTTTTCGTATTCCAAATTAGCTGAGCTTTGCGTGTCGGTTTGAGAAGCTTCGCTTGATGAAGCAGTTGAATTCGCAGAGCTCTCCGATGATGAAGAATTTGTTGACGCAGCGGAATTTTCCGAGCTGCTTTCAACAGTCGAGCTGCTTGAAATAACGGACGATGCGGGCAAGCCGTTACAGCCCGTCAAAATCACCGCCGTCAAAACAAGCGCAAATGCTCCGGTTTTTTTGTACATTATAATACACCTCGTTATCCATTTTACAACATAACGCGGCTTTTGTCAACCGATTTCACGTTTTTTTCACTTTTTCGCCAGCACCGTCACCAGCCCGCCCGCCTGCCTTGAGGAGATGTCCGCGCCGACGATTTTCCCGTCAATCACGATAAGGTTCGCGCAAAGCGGCACGGCAAGGCTCGAGCCGTCGGAATTCCTCAGCTCGTAGGTGTATTTTTTCGCGATATGCGCGCGGAATTTCCGCAAATCAAAGCCTTGCTCGCGCTGAAGAGCGTTGTACTCCTCATAAGCCTCGTCAAAATCCACGGGGATGCGAATTTCCTCGATATCCACGGGCACGTTTCCCGCGTCCCAGCCGAAGCTCTCGATAAAAGCCGTGCGCTCGTAGTCGTTTTCACCCGAAATCCCGCCCGCCGCAGAGGAAATAAATCTCGTCAAAATCCAAATCCCCGCAGCAATCAGAAAAATTACCCCGAAAATCACCGTTTTCCCCGAACGCGCTTGTTTTTTGGTCATAAATTTCACTCCCGTCAAGTTTATCAGATTATTTATATGTACATTTTGTGCTGAATAGAAACAAAAAATTGTGTGTAATCGTTTTATCGATACTATATGTTGTGATAAAATGACTAAAAATTCCCGAAAAAGTTTGTGTAATGTGACAAAATGCCGCTCTATCATTGATTTTAGGCGAGAAATATAGGTTTTTTTGTGCAAAATGACAGTCAAACGGTGCTTTTTTGGGGTGAATTTTGTAATCGTTAGTTAAATTATATAAACCAACTTTGAAATATTTGTTAGTTTAGGCTCTTTTATTTTTTTGTCAAGTTTGGTATTATATTAATAGCGAAAAATTTACTAATTTTTTCAGGAGGTTATATAATGGCAAGTTTATCACTCAGAGGCATCTACAAGCGTTATGCCGGCGGCGTTGTCGCGGTATCCGACTTCAATATGAACATCAAGGACAAGGAGTTCATCGTTCTCGTTGGCCCTTCCGGATGCGGAAAATCCACCACTCTGCGTATGATTGCAGGTCTTGAGGAAATCTCCGAGGGCGAGCTGTTTATCGGCGACCGTTTGGTTAACGACGTTGCTCCCAAGGACAGAGATATCGCGATGGTTTTCCAGAACTACGCTCTGTATCCTCACATGACTGTTTTCGATAATATGGCTTTCGGACTCAAGCTCCGCAAGGTTCCCAAGGAGGAAATCAAGAAGCTTGTTGAAGAAGCTGCAAAAATCCTCGATATCGCTCACCTGCTCGACAGAAAGCCCAAGGCTCTCTCGGGTGGTCAGAGACAGCGTGTTGCGCTCGGCCGTGCAATCGTTCGTGAGCCTCAGGTATTCCTTCTCGATGAGCCGCTGTCAAACCTCGACGCGAAGCTCCGTGCGCAGATGAGAACCGAGATTTCCAAGCTCCACAAGAAGCTCGGCACAACCTTTATCTACGTTACACACGACCAGACGGAAGCTATGACGATGGGCGACAGAATCGTAGTTATGAAGGACGGTTACATCCAGCAGATTGACTCTCCTATCAACCTTTACGATACTCCCGTAAACAAGTTCGTTGCAGGCTTCATCGGCTCTCCTCAGATGAACTTCATCAACGCGAAGCTCATTATGCAGGACGGCAAATATACTGTTGAGTTCGGTTCTGACGACAAGACCGGCAGAGGCAGAAAGTTCTACATTGAAATCCCGACCGCTAAGGCTGACGGCGATTCTCTCAAGTACTACGTTGACAAGGAAGTTGTCCTCGGTATTCGTCCCGAGAACATTCACGATGAAGAAATGTTCCTGTCCGCAGCTAAGACCGGTATTATCGAGGCTAACGTTGAAGTAACCGAAATCCTCGGCGCTGAGACTTACCTCTACCTCAACTGCGACGGAATTTCCATGACGGCGCGCGTTTCTCCGAGATGCACCGCTCGTCCCGGCGATACCGTTAAGCTCGCAATCGACCCGAACAAAATTCACCTGTTCGACGCTGCTGACGAGCACGCACTCCTCAACTGATAAATTTTACGCTGATTACGGCGCGGCAGAAATCTTGCCGCGCCGTTTTGCACTATTCTCGATAACATCTAACTTAACGGGGAGGTAAAATATGGCAAAAATGAAATACGCGGGGCTTTGCGCGGCGGGAATTTTGACCGAGCTTACGTCCTGTGTCGCAGTATTCGCGGTTTGGTATTATTTTTTCAACAACCTGTCCTACGAATTCAGATTTGTTCTGTATTTGGCAGCTTTGGTAATCCCCGCGATATTTGGTTTTGTTCACCTCGCGTTCCGCAGAATAATCCGCATAAATCACGGCAGCACGCGCGCATATTCAATCATAGCGCAGCTTGTGCCGATTATACTCGGAGTTTGCCCGTTTATCGTAACTTGTTTTTTCAATCAAAACGGCTCGTGGTTATCGGGACTTGAAAACGCGCGGAAAATGATTTTTTCCCTGATTTTTATAGGCGCTTCGTTTTTTACAGCAGCCTTTGGCTGGATTTATGACAAAATTCTCTTTAAACGCCCTTGATTTTTCGCAGTAATAAGGAGGTAAAATATGGCAAAACTGAAATACGCGGGGCTTTGCGCGGCGGGATTCTTGCTGAATGGTGTGCTTGTTGGAATTTTTTTCATGTTGTGCCATGTCCCGTTTTACGGCAGACAATATTTCGACCTTTACATTGAAATTCAGGCGGTCGTGACCATAAGCGTGCTTCACGGTGTTTTTCGTAGATTAATCAGCAAAAAGCTCCAAATGAAAACCGTGGTTTACACGCTTTCTGCGAACGTTTTGCCGCACATCATCAGCTTTGTCTTCCTCACGCTTTCCATAAGCGGCTATTTCAACACAAACGGTGGTTACAGCGGGCTTGCTTGGTTTGCGGTGATTTTAATACTTTCTTTTGAAATTTTCGTGAGCGGTATAGGCGGTTTTCTTTTTTACAAGAATATTTTTCGGAAAATGTAAGCCGATTTTCACGGAGGTGAATTATGGCAAAACTGAAATACGCGGGGCTTTGCGCGGCGGGAATCGTGCTAAATGTTGCTTGCGCGTTTTTTTGTCTGTTTCTGATAATGCAAGTTTTTATAGGCAACCCTTATGAGTTTATCCCCTATTTAATCGGGTTTGTCCTAAGCGCCGCCGCGGGATTTGTACACGTTCTTCTGCTGAACATCATCAGAAAAAAGCTCGGAATGAAAATAGTCGGCTACTCACTTGCGGTGTTCGTTGTGCCTATGGGGCTTGCGATTTTGGGCGTAATTATTCCGTTTGCCGTTGTTCGAATGAGTTTTAGCGTCGCACTATCTATGTTAATGTATTCGTTCTGGTTTTTGCCCGTGACAATCGTGAGCGGTATCTCAACGATTTGCTTCAGCCAGCATTTCGGCGTGCTCAAAACCGCTTTCGATAACGAAGAAAACGCTCCGATAATCGAAGCCGCTTCTGTCGATATCGAAAACGCTTCCCCCGATACCGAATAATTCTTCACATTTGTGAAAAATCTTAACAATGAAAGGAATCTTGAAAATGAACCCCAAAATCGAAAAACTAATCAGCAACATCGAAAACGTAATTCTCGGCAAGCGCGCGGTAATCGAGAAGGTTGTGTGCGCGATGCTCTGCGGCGGGCACGTTTTGATTGAGGACGTGCCGGGCGTGGGCAAAACGCTGCTGGCGCAAACCCTCGCGAAATCGGTGTCGGGCAGCTTCGGGAGAATTCAGTTCACCCCCGACCTGATGCCCTCGGACGTTGTGGGCTACACGGCGATTGACCCGAAAACCGGCGCGGAGGAGTACCGCACGGGCGCGGTGATGTGCAATTTCCTGCTTGCCGATGAAATCAACCGAACCTCCCCGAAGGTGCAGTCGGCGCTGCTCGAGGCGATGGAGGAGCTTCAAATCTCGGTTGACGGCAAAACGTTCGCGCTGCCCGAGCCGTTTATGACGCTCGCGACGCAAAATCCCATCGAAACCTACGGCACCTACCATCTGCCCGAAGCGCAGCTCGACCGCTTTCTGATGCGACTTTCGCTCGGTTACCCCGACCGCGCCGCCGAGCTCGCGATGCTCGATAAAATGCCGCATAAAATCGAGGTTTCGCCCGTGATGACGCTTGACGAAATCACCCAGCTTCGCTCGATGATAAGCAAAATCGAGGTGTCCGCGCAGGTCAAGGCGTACATTTTGATGATTGTTTCGGCGACCCGCACGAGACAGGAAATTAAGCTCGGCGCGTCCCCGAGAGCGTCCATTGCGCTGTACAAAGCGGTTCAGGCGCTGGCGTTTATGAACAATCGCGCCTTCGCCACGCCCGACGACGTGAAATACCTCGCGCCCGCGGTGCTCTCGCACAGAATAATTCTCGCCGCGGGGCAAAACACATTCCTCAACCCCGAGCAAATCCTCGAGAAAATCCTTGTCGAAACACCTGTCCCCTTGTAATTTTTCGCTAATTTATGACAAATTGTATAAGAAAAGAGGGCTTTTTGCAGCCCTCTTTTGCTAT
>CAMEQX010000037.1 GCA_945933905.1 uncultured Clostridia bacterium | reverse complement strand
GGACGCGAAGAAAAAGCTCGCGGACGGTCGCGTTGAGTATGAGGACGGCGTTCGCGAATATAACGAAGAAATCGCGAAAGCTGAAAAGGAAATCGCCGACGCGAAGGAAAAAATCTCGAGCGCGGGAAATGCCGAGTGGTATATTTTCACGCGCGATGACAACGTCGGTTATTCGGAATACGGAAGCAACGCCGAGCGTATCGACAAAATCGCGGCGATTTTCCCCGTGTTCTTTTTGCTGGTAGCGGGGCTTGTCTGCCTTACAACAATGTCGAGAATGGTCGAGGAGCAGCGCACGCAAATCGGTACAATCAAGGCGCTCGGCTACGGAAACGGCGCTATAATGCGGCACTATATGATTTACGCGGTTTCGGGCGCGGTTATCGGCGGAACTCTCGGAGCGTTCGGCGGGTGCGTTTTGTTCCCGACGGTCATAATGTACGCGTATTCGATGATGTACACAATCAGAGATTTCGCCTATCTCTACGAGCCGGGAAATATGCTGTTCTCGATAGGCACAATGACCGCGGCGATTGCTTTGACGGTATTTTTCAGCTGTCGGAAAGCGCTTCGGGAAACGCCCGCTTCGCTTATGCGGCCGAAAGCACCAAAAGCGGGAAAGCGCGTTTTCCTCGAAAAAATCACGTTTTTGTGGAACAGAATGAACTTCTTCGCGAAGGTGAGCGGACGAAACCTTTTCCGCTACAAGCGCAGAATGTTTATGACGGTAATCGGAATTGCGGGCTGTACGGCGCTTTCGCTGACGGGATTTGGGCTCAAGGACTCGATTTCGGATATCGTGGATTTGCAGTATCTTGAAATAAACAACTACAGCGGTTTTCTCGCGTACAATGACGACGCGAAGCCGTCCGAGGTTGAGAATATCTACTCTGCGCTCGAGGAGTACAACCCCGACACCGAGTACACACGCGCTTTTGTCAAGCAGTATGAAACAAAATTCGGCGATGAAGCCGTGCAGTGCTATATAACCTGCGCGGAGGAGCCCGAGAAAATCGGCGATTTCATTGTGTTCAGAGAGCGCGTTTCCAAAAAGCCGCTCTCGCTCACGGACGGCGCGATTATAACCGAAAAAGCGGCAAAGCTTCTCGGGGCGAAAGCGGGCGATGAAATCTCAATTCAGATAAGGGACGGCGAGTACAAGAGCCTTAAAATCGCGGGCATAACCGAGCATTACACAAGCCACTATCTGTATCTCTCGGAAGCCGATTATGCGGAAATTTTCGGCTTTGTCCCGAAATATAACATAGTGTATTTCAAGAACGGAATTTCAAGTGAGGGCAGCGACTCGGAGGAATTCAGCGAGTTTATGCTGAAAACCGACAAGGTGCTGACGGTCAACATCAACGCGTCTTCAATGTCGAGAATTCACGATGTAATGTCGATTATGGACTTGGTGACGATTGTGCTGATTGTATCGGCGGGCGCGCTTGCGCTGGTTGTTTTGTACAATTTAACGAACGTCAACATCACCGAGCGAATTCGCGAAATCGCAACGCTGAAGGTTCTCGGATTTTACGACAAAGAGGTTTCGGCTTATGTTTTCCGTGAAAACATCGTGCTTTCGCTGATAGGCGGCGCGGTCGGACTTGGGCTTGGCACGGCGCTTTGTATGTTCGTAATCGAAACTGCGGAGATTGACGAGGTTATGTTCGGGCGCACAATTCACCCGCTCTCGTTCTTGTGGGCATTTTTGGTTACGGCGGCATTTTCGGTTCTGGTGAACCTGCTGATGTCGCGCGTTCTGAGGAAAATCAGTATGGTTGAGTCGCTGAAATCGGTTGAATAAAAGCGAGGTTAGTTGGAATGGAAAAGGTTTGGAAGGAAATGTATGACGCGGCGAAATCCGTCTTAAACGCGCGGAAAATCTCCGATTATGTCACGGCGGGCGAGGTTTCGGCGGCGATTTTGTCGGGGAACGGGAAAATCTACACGGGAATTTGCGTGGATACTTGTTCTACGCTTGGAATTTGCGCCGAGCGAAACGCGATTTTCAATATGCTCACAAACGGCGAAAGCGAGATAAAAAAGGTGCTTGCCATACTCCCTGACGGGAAAACCGGCGCGCCCTGCGGAGCCTGCCGCGAGCTTATGGTTCAGCTTAACCCCGAAAATTACAGGGAAATCGAGATAATGCTGGATTATGATAACGAAAAAATCGTCAATTTAGGCGCACTCACGCCGGAATGGTGGATTTGAAATGATTGAAAACATAGTTAAGGTAAAGCTTGCGACAGACGAGGAGCTTACAATCAGAAGAAACTCGATTTGCGCGGTAAATCCCGAAACGGACAAGAGAATTGCAATCGTCACGGGAATTCACGGCGATGAGCTTGAGGGGCAGTATATCTGCTATGAGCTGGTTAAAACGATAACGGCGAATATGCAGAATTTAAAAGGAAGAGTTGACATTTATCCCGCGATAAATCCGCTCGGACTTGATAGCGCGTGCCGCGAGATACCGACGTCTGCGCTTGATATGAACCGCGTTTTTTCCGCGCCCGACCCCGCTTCGATTTCGGAGAAAATCGCGGCAAAGGTTGTCGAGGACATCAAAGGCGCGGCGGTTTGCGTTGACATTCACGCGAGCAATATTTTCATCCGCGAAATACCTCAGGTGAGAATTCTCCCGCGCGACAGCGACTATCTTATGCACTACGCGAAAATGCTCAACACCGACTTGGTTTGGGTTCACGAAAGCGGCGCGGTTGGCGGAGGGTCGCTTGCCGAGGCGCTGATAAACGAGGGCGTGCCGACGCTTGCGGTTGAAATGGGCGTGGGCGGACGGATAAACACGGTTTACTGCGAGCAGCTTCTCCACGGCATCTTCAACCTGATGCACAATCTCGGCATTTGGTCTGTCGCGGAGCACGGCATTTCGCACCCGATGATTTCAACGGACGGCGAAGTTCACGTCGTTCACGCAGCGGACGCGGGCGTGTTTATACCGCGCGTTGAGCATAATATGTGGCTTGCCAAGGGCAGCCTAATCGGCGAAATCGTCACTCCCATCACCGGCACGGTTGTGCAAAAAATAACCGCTCTCGAAAGCGGCGTGATTTTCTCGCTGCGGGAGTATCCGATTGTGAGCGAGGGCAGCACTATCGCGAGAATGCTGAGTATGGGCAGCTATTGATTGCAGAAAGGGGAGCGTATGAAAGACAGAATTTTGGAGTCCAAGGAAAACTATCTTGAAACGATTTTAATTCTGCAAAATCGCTGCGGCGAGGTGCGGAGCATTGATATTGCCGCGGAAATGGACTTTTCAAAGCCGTCCGTGAGCGTCGCGATGAAAAATCTTCGCGCGGAGGGCTGTATTTCGGTTGACGAAAACGGGCGAATTACGCTTACAGACGAGGGACGGGAAATCGCCGAGCGTGTTTACGAGCGGCATTTGCTTTTCACGGAATGGCTGATGTCGATGGGAATTTCCGAGAAAACCGCCGCCGAGGACGCCTGCCGAATGGAGCACTGTTTAAGCGAGGAGAGCTTCGCGGCGATTAAAAGCTACATCAAAAAGCACGGGCTTTAATGGGGGTTTTTGATTTGAAGATTGTCTGTCTGATTGAAAATACTGCCGTGAATGACAAGCTGTTTTCCGAGGAAGGACTGTCGCTTTTTGTCGAATACAACGGGAAAAATTACCTGATTGACGCGGGGCAGACGGGAAAAGCTGTCGATAACGCGCGGCGAATGAGATTGCCGATTGACGAGCTTTCGGGCGTTTTCATCACGCACAATCATCTCGCTCACATCGGCGGAATTGACAGCATAATGCGCCTAAATCCGAATATCCCGATTTATCTTCGCGCGGGAGCAAAGGCTGAGGTTTTCCGAAAAAACGGTCTTTTCAAAACGCCCGCGGGTATCGGGAAAGCGTTTTTCAAGAAATACGCGGAAAATCTGATTTTGTTCAAAAACTTCTCCGAGGTCTGCGAGGGATTCTATCTCGCGAGCTGCGAGGATTTTGAGGAAAAGAGCGAAAATCCCGACAAGAACTATTTTGTCATTCCCGAGGGCGAAAAAAGGCCGCAGACAGCCGATTTCACGGACGAGAGCTTTGCGGTGATTTTCCCGAAAAAGCGCAAGTCCGACGGGTTGATTTTGGTTGGCGGGTGCTTTCACTGCGGCGCGGAGAATATGCTGGCGACGGTTTCGCGGCGCTGGGCTGGAATTCCCATTCTCGCGGTAATCGGCGGATTTCACTTCTCGGGGAGCAACCCGAAATCGCTTGGCTGCCCGCCCGATTACGTCACGCAGACCGCGCGCGCACTCAAATATTCGGGCGCGGAGAAAATCTACGCTTGTCATTGTACGGGCTTCAAGGGCTTTGATTTAATGGACGAAATGCTCGGCGACAGGATAATGTATCTCGGCGGCGGCGAGGCTCTTGAATTTTAAATAACATAAAGTGAGGAATTGAAATGAAACTTGGAATGGTCGGTTTGCCGAATGTCGGCAAAAGTACTTTGTTTAACGCGCTGACAAACGCGGGCGCGCAGTCCGCGAACTATCCGTTCTGCACGATTGAGCCGAACGTGGGTATCGTGAGCGTTCCCGATGAGCGTCTTGACAAGCTCGCTCAGATGTATCACCCGGAAAAATTCACTCCCGCGACGCTTGAATTTGTGGATATAGCGGGACTTGTAAAGGGCGCGTCAAAGGGCGAAGGTCTTGGAAACAAGTTTTTGTCGAATATCCGCGAGGTTGACGCGATTGTCCACGTTGTCCGCTGCTTTGAGGACGGAAATATCATTCACGTTGACGGTTCAATCGGCGCGGCGCGTGATATCGAGACGATAAATCTCGAGCTGATTTTCTCGGACTTGGAAATTCTCGACAGAAGAATTGACCGCGCGAAAAAGGCTATGAAGGGTGACAAATCCTATCAGAAAGAGGTGGATTTCTTCGAGAGCCTCAAGGCGCATCTCGAGGAGGGAAAATCCGCGAGAAGCTATGACTATTCCGAGGAGGAGCGCGAGATGCTCCGCGACACGCCGCTTTTGTCGAATAAACCGGTAATCTACGCGGCGAATTTGTCCGAGGCTGACTTCAAAAACGGCGTTGAAAATAACGCGCAGTATAAAGCTGTTCAGCAAATTGCAGCCGAGGAGCACGCCGAGGTTTTGCCGATTTGCGCGCAGATTGAAGCGGAAATCGCGGATATGCCCGATGAGGACAAGGAGCTTTTCCTCGCGGATATGAACCTTGAAAGCTCTGGACTTGCGCGAATTATCAAGACGGGCTACAAGCTGCTCGGGCTGATTTCCTATCTCACGGCGGGCCCTCCCGAGGTACGCGCTTGGACGATTACGATGGGCACGAAAGCTCCGCAGGCTGCGGGAAAAATCCACACGGATTTCGAGAAGGGCTTTATCCGCGCGGAAATTGTCGGTTTCGAGGACTTGATGAGCTGCGGGTCGATGGCTGCCGCGAAGGAAAAAGGACTTGTGCGGCTTGAGGGCAAGGATTATGTTATGCAGGACGGCGATGTGACGCTGTTCAGATTTAACGTGTGAGGAGCGAACGGTGAACAAAATCTATCGCTGCAAAAATTCCAACAACAAAAAAATCGCCGTTTTGCTGATATTACAGGTGTTTTTCGGAGTTGCGCCGGTACTGCTGCTGATTGCGTTTGTGATGTTCAAGATGTACGAAACAAAGCCGCTTGGGTTTGTCATAATCGGCTTGATTTTCGCCTGCAACACGGTTTATATGATACTCGCGCGGCGCTATAATATCCTGAACAGCGGCAGAAACGGCGAGAAAAATCTCTACAAAGCCGTGAAAAAGCTCGAGGGGAACAACATCATTTTCGTCAATCTCCCCATTCGCTACAAACGCGGGCGCTCCGAGGTTGATATGCTGATAATCAGCCCGAAGGGTGTTGTGATAATCGAGGTGAAAAACCACTCGGGCACGATTTCGGGGAACTGGAAAGCGGAAAAGTGGCTTCAGCAGAAGTTTTATCGCAACGGTAAATCCACATCAATCGAGATGGACAACCCCATCAAGCAGATGCGCCGCCAGCGCGACATTGTCAAGAGCATTTTCAATGCGGCGGGCGAGGACGTTTGGATTGATACGGTTTTGTATTTCTCGAACCCGAATGTGCGCCTGAAGCTCAATCTCCGCGAAAACGACTATGTTTGTCTTGGAACGCGCGAAATTATGCGTTTTCTCGGCGACTACAAAAGCGGAAGAACTCTTTCCAAGGCGGAAATGGAAAAATTTGCAAATATTCTCGATGCCGCAAAAGCGAATATATGACATTTTTTCCCTTTACGATTTGTTAAATCAGAGCGTTATTTTTCAACATTTTCCACGTTGAAAGCGGTTTAAACCGTGTGGAAAACCGAAAAAATTCAAACTTTTCACCACGGTTTTCAACAGTTTTTCTGAGAAATCCAAGCTTTTGGCATTAAAAACAGGCTTTTTCGGTTGAAAATTATGTTGATAATGTGAAAATCATCTTAATCAAAGTGAACAAAAAAATCGCCCTCGAAAATGTCGGGGGCGATAAAATTTTGTTGAATTATTGAGCGCTTGCAAGGCTTGGAGTTTGATTTTTGAGGATTTCCTCAAACTGCTCGCAGCACATCGGCTTGTAGTAGAAGAAGCCCTGAATCATATCGCAGCCCAGCTCCTTGAGGAAGTCAACCTGCGTTTGCGTCTCGACGCCCTCGGAAACTGTCTCGAGGTTGAGGCTTTTTGCGAGCGTGACAACCGAGGTGATAACCTTGCGGTTTTTCTCGGTGAGGTCGTTTTTGAGGAAGAACCCTCCGTCGATTTTCAGCGTATCAAACGGCAGCATCGTTATCAAATTCACGCTCGAATAGCCCGAGCCGAAGTCGTCCACGGAAATGCGATAGCCGCGCTCCTTGAACCACGAAACCGTTTCAATCAGCTTTTCGATGTGGTCTGTGAGCAGGCTTTCCGTGATTTCAAGCTCGATGTATTTATGCGGCACGCCTATCCCGTCAATCAGCGCGTTGAGCTTCTCGCAGAAGGTATCGTCGCCGAGGTGATGACGGCTGACGTTGAGCGAAATCAGCGGCACATCTATGCCTATTCTCAGCCAGCGTCTGATATCGGCGATTGAACGGCGGTAAACCGCGAAATCCATATCGGTGATAAAGCCGTTTTCCTCGAAAATCGGCACAAACTTCGCGGGAGAAATAACCTCGCCGTTCGGTCTAATCCACCGCGCGAGCGCCTCCGCTCCGACAACCTTTCCGGTTTCGATGCTGATTTTCGGCTGATAGAACACCTGAAACTCGTTGTTTTCGAGCGCCGTGAACATATTCGCTTCGATATAGCGGCGTTCCTTGATTTTCTCGCGAAGCGCGTCATCGAAGAACGCAAGCAGATTTTCGTGATAATAAGCTCGGTCGCGGATTGTTTTCTGCGCTCTAATCGCGCGGTCAACGCCGCCCATCACGCCCACGCTGTCGCTTTCCATATCATAAGCGCCTGCAAGCATAAAGATGGTTATTCTGAGCTTTCTGAGAACCTGTTTTTGAATATTCTGCATTATGCGGACAACGCGGTCGGAATACTCCTCCGTGCCGTCGTTTTTCAGCAGCAAAAAGAACCTCGAGCCCTCCGAGCGACACAAAAGCTCGCCCGCGCCGACCGACTCCTTTAAAATCTCGGAGACTGCGATAAGGATAGAATTTCCCGTTTCATAGCCCTTTTCCTCGTTTATTCTGCGGAAATCGGCGATATTGAGCACGGTGACAAAGCGGTGCGCGTTTTTGTCCTCGTTTGTAAGCCTGAGCGCCTCTGCTGAAAAGACGTTAAACGTCATAAGTCCCGTGAGCGTATCGGACATATTGACTTTTCCGAGACAGTCCGTGATATCCGTTGAGCTTATGTGATAGCGCGGCTCGCCGTTTGTGTTTGTATCAATGGAAGCTGCGATATCAAGCCAGCGGCGTTCCTCGGGAACATAGTGCGCTGAGGACGCAAAAAGCTCGCCCTTATCAAGCTGTTTTGTCGGGTAATCATCGCAGGGCTTCTCGCGCCCGTAGATTTTCTTATAGCACACATCTCCGGGCTCCAGACCGTAGTGCTCGTGAGCGGCGTCCTGAACCAGCTCAACCCTGTATTCGCCCGGAACAATCGAAAATCCCTCAATTCGATGGTCGTTGATAATCGTTTTTTGAAGACGCTTTGTCGCGAGTTCGCTTGAATTGTCTCGATACTCGCCGTACATTTTTACAAGCGCGATTTCCAGCGCGTCGATAATCTGAATATCCTGCGCGTTCAGCTCAAAGCTGCTGTTGAAGATAATCGCGAAAAACTCGCAGACCAGCCCCTCGTACTTTATCGCGCGGCATTCTGCGCAGATTGCTCCGTTTATCAGCTCAACGCCGTTTATTTTCTCGCCGCCCGAGTGAACGCGAAGCTTCGGCTTGTTAAACAAAAGCGATTTCAGCTCGTTGTCGGAAAGCTCGATTTTGAGCATAGGACAGCTGTCGAGAGGATTTCCCGAGGCGTTGTAGGTGAGGTTGCGGAAGAAAACGCCGTTGTCGTCACTGTAAACGAAGATATTCGACGCCCCGAGCAGCTCGCCCGCGGTCTTGAACGCTTCCTTCATAAAGAGCATTCTGTCCTTCTCGTTTTTGCTGCAAAACGCCTGTAAAACGAGCGCGTAAACCTTTGAGGAGTCGTTTACGTTGCTGTACAAATCGGGCGCTGAGGAAACCTCTGAGAGATGCTGATAAGCGCTCATAGACATCGCGGGCGAATAGCTCATATAGATCGGAAGAGCACACGTCTGAACTCCAGTCACG